>CAYSVS010000005.1:0-44971 GCA_964434475.1 uncultured Methanosarcinales archaeon | reverse complement strand
ATTGCAAAATTAATAAATATAGAAATTGCAAGAATTTTCAAATCGTACAATTATATTTTAAAACAGTAACCTTTAAATACCTATATATACTTTAGCTATATGTTATATATATTTCATTTGAATCATATATTAAATAACGCTTAATTACCATTATAGGGGGTGTACTTAATGGAATTTAGAAAACTGATAGCATTTGGAAAATCATCTTTTGTTATATCTTTGCCAAAGGATTGGTTAGAGAAGAATAATCTTAAGAAAGGGAGCTTGATAAGGGTTGATGCTGAAGGAAACACTCTTTTCCTAAAAGCAAAGATTGGGGATGATGAAGAACAGCTTGTAAAAAAAATAGACCTAGCAGATTTATCTTTATCTGTTAAACGTATAATTGGTGCATTATACAAGGCAGGATATGATGAATTGACAATTAATTTTAATTCAAACGAACAGTTGAAAAAAGTACAGGATGTAATGAATGAAACCTGTATTGGTTTTGAGATAATAGGGCATGAAAGAGATAAGATTGTTACTAAAAATATTTCAAAATCTGTCGCTGGAGAATTTGATTCTGTATTAAGAAGAGGATTTTTATTTCTTAAGGCAACAGGTGTTGACTCTCTTGAAGCTATCAAAAATAATGATTCTGATGCACTTAAGAACATCATTACAAAAGATGATAATATTGACAAATTTTTGGATTTCTGCAGAAGGGTTGTGAATAAAAGCCCAGGTAGTATTTCTTTTCAAAAAACAGCTCCTCTTTACTGTATTTTAGAGCAGATTGAAAAAATTGGTGATATTTATGCTGATATTTGTGAATATGCTTTGAATAATAATTTGTCATTGTCAAAAGAATTAGAGAATTTATTTCGCTTGATAAACGAGTTTTTTGAATGCTTTTATGATTTGTTCTATAAGTTTAATCTTAAGAAACTAGAGAAATTTATAGCTTTAAAGAAGAAGATTGAAGTAATAGAGAATAAGTTTTATGATAACCTTAACTTAAAAGATGCCCATATGCTTTTTTATCTGAGTCATTTGAAATCATTAATATTTGATTTAAATGGTCCTTTAGCAGCAATGTATCTTTAATTTTTTATTTTTTCTTTATTTCAGTTATCCAGTCGAATGTGTAAGAATCCAAGTCAACGTTTAGATTGCAGGTAATGTCGTCTTTTCCAGGAATTCCATGATAGTCATTTCCTATTGAAGTATGTAATTTATTTTTCTTTGCAAAATTTATGTCGTCTGCTGTACTTATCTCAAATCCATCCAGTCCAAGTTTTTTGAATTCTTTAATTTTATCTCTTGCTTCTTGTTTAAAGGTTCTTCCAGGATGTGCTAAGAAACATAATACATCGCATTTTTTCTTTAATGCCATAACTTGCTTTATCGACAAAGGGTATTTTCTCTTGATATAAGCGAATCCATTTTTGCTTGTATCGTTAATTATGAATGATTTGTCTGCTGCATATCCAATGTCCATAAGATATTCAGCAAGATGTGATCTTCCAACATAAGAGCTTTCTTTAGCAAATTCTTCTAATTTTTTGAATTTAATATCTTTTCCTATACTGCTTTTAACTTTTTTTTTGTATTTATTGAGCATCTGTCTTGTTATATGGGTTCTTGTGTATCTAATCTTTTTTAATTTTTGTTCTATTGATTTTATTTTGTTCTTTAGTTCTTTATCTTTTTTTAGATAATATAGAAAATGAATGTTTACATCTGCAGAAATTTCAACTGCAGGTATCCAATATGATTTTGAGTTTAATTTTTTATCTATGCTTGAGTCATATGTTATTGTGTCGTGGTCTGCTATAGAGAAAGTATCTATTTTGTTTTTTTCAATTTCTCCTAATATGCTTAACAATGATCCTTTGCCGTCTGATTTATTTGTATGGATGTGAAGATTTATTATCTTAAACACCTTTTAAATATTTTTTCATTACCTTGTAATATTTATGGAGTCCTTTTGCCTTTAGTCTGTTAAGGAATATTGTTTTATGGTGTTGTTTTCTGATATTAAGCTCTTCTTGCATTACTTTTAATGTGATATAATTTCGCAAATCCTCGTTGTGGTTAAGATCCTCAAAGTTATAAATCATCTTTTCTTTTTTGTCTAATTCAGTTAAGCATATTGCATATGATTTGGTATTCCTATTTTTTTCAAATGATTTTATAAGAGGGTTAGTCTTATACTGATCCAGTACTTTTTCTATGTTTTTATAGTATTTTAGTGTATCTCCTAATATTGTAGCATGTCTTTGAGCAGAAGCAAAGTATCTAATATTTTCAAAATTTTTTATTTCATCATTATTGAAGTGTTTTTGAAAAAAGGAATAGAAATCATTGTTTTTGAGCGCTTTAATAAGTTCTTTATATTCTGGTTTTTCTTTAAACCTTAAAGTAGCCCACCATCTTCTAGCCAAATATTTTGCATCTTTTTTGCTGTAATTCTTGTTATCTGTTTTGTTGTGTTTGAATACGTATTCGTGCTCTATTGCTGTTATAACATCTATCAATCCCAGTCTCTTCGAGCTTTTTTCCAGATCAATCCTTGATATAGAATCTTTTGATCCGCGATTTGAAAATGGCTCTGCCAATATTTTTGAACTTGATGACCTAAATAAGAAATTTCTTATGTTTGCATCAGTGTAAATAGCATATAACTCATCAGGTGCTAAAATTAATTTTGAAGAAATTATATTTTTGTGTCTAGTTATAAGGAATTTTTTGTCTTTGTCAGAAATCTTTTTATTATAGTTCTTTTCTAAAACGTTCAATAATTTATAGTTGAATCTTTGTGTGTAGAAATCAAGTTTCATAAATTCATCTCCTATTTTAATGTTGTATTTTAATGTTCTTATGTCTTCTGAACTTATTTCTTTTCCTATGTTATGCATATTGGCAGTAATGTCTACAACATTTTCTATTGCTGTTTTTTTTACCTTCTTTTTTGAGTTTTTTATAAGGTCAGAAAGTCTTTCTCCCTGCATAAAATCATATACATTAAGCGCACTATAATTCATCTTGCTTAACTTAAATGCGATTGCAGACGGAAAGTTAACCTTTATTCCTGAAGGGATGCTTATCTTTTTTTCATTGTTTTTGAAATATTGCGTGACGTTTTTTTCATCTAAAGCAATCTCTTCTTTATTTGGCTTAAATAGTTTATAGAATTTTTTTGGTCCTGCAAACTTTTTTGGAATCAGTACACAAGGGATGTTTTGAGTAATGTCAACACAATTTAAGCCTTCTTTTTTTGCAAATTTAATTCCGTCTAGAACATAGCTTAGTTGGTCATTTTGGATTATGTCTATAACTCTTTGATATGTTTTTTGTGCAGAATCGTATTTATCAAGTTTCATAAAACATTCTGCCATATGGAAATAGGCTTCAATATAATTTGGATTCTTTGATATAACTTCTTTAAAATGTTCAATCGCTTCTTCATTGTCTCCTAACTCGTAATTGACGATACCTGAGTAATGGTGGGCATCAATAAAGTGTTCTTTTAAATATATTGCTTTTGTTAAAACTGTTTTTGCAGATTTAAGCTTATCTCTTGATATGGCTTTTTTTGCAATATTTAAGAGATCATTTGCTCTTTTCCCATGATCTATTTCAAGATAATCAAGAAGTGCTTTTTTAACTGGCTTTTTGTTTTTTTCATTGTTCTCTATGATTTCATCTTTTTTAGATTTATTTACTATTATTATATCATATTTGTCTAGATCCTTATTCATTCCAAGTTTTTTTAATTTTTTAAACGGGATTGTTTGGATGTTATTTTCTTTAAAATATTCTATGTGGTTTTTTGATAAATCGTCTGAAATTGCAATTACGTTGAGGTTATTAAGTCCATATTCTGATAAGTCTATTTCAAGAATGTCCTTATCATTCTTGCATGATTTTATCCTCTCTAGAAGGGGAGAATCCTTAAGTCCTTTTTCCTTAAGACAGGATGTCCAGAATTCTATGTCAGAAATATGCGGCCATTCTTTGTGCTTCTTAAAGTGGTGTGAATAAATATCGTAGTTATGGTTGGTTTGGCTATTTTTTTCGAGATCTTTATATTTTTCTTGTATTATTTCTATAAATTCTTGAATTGTTGATGCAACTTTTTTGCCGTTATTTTTTGAATTTAATTCGAATTTTTTTCTCTCTTCTTTTATACGGCTGTGCAACAACTCAGGTATAATGCCTTTTTTTTGAATCTCTATAATGATGTTTATTCTGTCTTCTATGCTTAAATATTCTGAATTTTTTCCATAGGAACTTTCGAAACTTTCAATTGTTTCATTGATTGTAGAAGATACAGGTATGTAGCTTAATCTTGAGTCTAGTTTGCTGATTATCTCTTCAATTTTTTGCGACATATTCTCTGATTATGTTAAATATAAGTTCATTTATAAATCTTTTGGGTTTTTGTTATGCTAGAGTGGTAATTGAAGCTCTGTTAACTATTGTTACTATGTGTTTTTGATTATAATAATATAATATTTTATATAATAAATATGATTTCTGATCTATATGGAGTTAAATAAGATAAAGAAACTTGTGCCAATACAACTCTATAATATTCTTAAAAAAAGTAAGATAGAAAAGCTTAGACCTTCGCAGCAAAAAGCAGTTGAAGCAGGGCTTTTAGAAGGAAAAAATCTGCTTGTCTGTACACCTACTGCATCTGGTAAGACTTTGATAGCTGAAATAGCAATAATTAAGAATATTCTTGAAAGAAAAGGAAAAGGTATCTATATAGTGCCGTTGAAAGCTTTGGCAACAGAAAAGTTTAAGGATTTTAAGAAAAAATACGGAGATATAGCAAAAGTTGCGCTTTCTATCGGCAATCTAGATAAAGTTGATACTTATCTTAACAAGTATGATATAATCATAGCAACAAGCGAGAAATTCGACAGTTTGATAAGGCATCATACCCCTTGGCTTAAGTATGTCAAAACTATTGTGGTGGATGAGGTGCATCTGTTGAACGATCCTGGCAGAGGGCCGACATTAGAGATACTTATCACTATGCTGAAAGATATTCTTCCAAAAAGTCAGATTATTGCTTTGTCTGCAACTATAGGCAATCCGAATGAATTGGCTGAATGGCTTGACGCTAATCTTATAGATGATGAATGGCGTCCTGTAAAATTAAAAAAAGGAATTTTGTTTTCGGATTGTGTAGATTTTTATGGATAAAATAACAATGCTCTTGAAGTGTCGCTAATCAATCCAAAAAAGATTAGTATAATCAATGCAAATATAAGATAGATCATATACCATGGAAAGACTATCAGCAAGGTGTCTTTTATTGTTGTTTCATAGAAAAACATTACCATATAGCAAGCTGTCATTATACTTAAGACGAAAGCTATTTTGCTTATATGTTGAAAAGGCAGCCATCCTAAAATGTATTCTACGAACCCTGTTATCGCTGCAATGCTTAATGCAGTATTATAGCTTTGGTTAGCGATATTGAAATAAATAATCACTCTTTGCAAAACAAATGCACTGAAAAATATTAAAAGAATCTTTATGAATATTTCATTTAAAAATGCCATATTTTACACCTCTTTTTATTTTTTATAACCCTAGATTTTCCATGATTATATTTTTGTCGAATTTCTCTAAGTCTTCATAGTTCTGGCCTGTACCAAAGAATAATATGGGTTTTTTTGTTACATAACTTACGCTGATGCTTGCTCCTCCTTTTTCGTCAACATCTGCTTTTGCAAGTACAATGCCGTCTATGCCTACTGATTCGTTGAATTTTTGTGCCTGTTCGATACAGTCATTACCTGTTATTGCTTCTCCTACGAATATTTTCAGGTCTGGATCAGCTACTCTTGTTACTTTTTTCAATTCCTGCATAAGGTTGATATTGCTGTGTAATCTGCCTGCTGTATCTATAAGCACGCAGTCTATCTCTTTAGCTTCTGCATATTTTACTGCATCAAAAGCTACAGCTGCTGCATCACTGCCGTAATCATGTTTGATCATCTTGATATTTAGGTTATTTGCGTGTTCCTCAAGTTGGTCTATAGCTGCTGCTCTGAAAGTGTCTGCTGCTGCCATCACGCAGCTTAGATTGTTGTTTTTTAGAAATTGTGCGACTTTAGCTATTGTTGTTGTCTTTCCGCTGCCGTTTACTCCAACAAAGCAGATGACATATGGTTTTTTGTTCTTTATCTTTTCAAGTATATTTATCTGTTCTACATCAAACAGTTTTTCTATAGTTTCTTTTAATGTATTGGTTATGGTGCTGCTGATCATGCCTCTTTTTATGGGTTTTTCTACCAAGGCGGATTTTAGCTCTTTTTTTATCTTATCTATCACTTCAACAGCGACGTTGTTTTCCAGAAGTATCAGTTCAAGCTCCCAAAATATGTTCTCAAACTGTTCTGCAGATATCTTTTTGGTTACTATCTTTTGCTTTAGCCTGCTGAAAAATCCTTTAGCTTCTTTCTGTACTGCTTTTGCGTCAAGTTCATGGATGTCTGCTTTTTCTTCAAGCTTCTTCTCTTTTTGCAGATCTTTTCCATGTTCTTTTATGAACTTTTTAGTATCTTTTTCTATCTTGTTAATATCTTTCTTTAATTTTTTAATATCTTTGCTGTCAATATGTTTCTTTGCTTTTGTTATATCTTTTTCAATATCAGCAGCGTCTTTCTTAATCTCGTCCTGCTCTTCTTTCACTTCTTCAAGAATCTCTTCTGCAGTCGGTTTTATCAGTTTCTTTTCTTCTTTTATTGTATTATTTATGTCTTTTTGAGCTTTGTTTATATCTTTTTTTATATCTTTTGGAGACTTGTGCTCTTCAATATCTTCCTCTACTTTCTTGATATCTTCTTTCACGTGTTTTATGTCTTTTTCTACTTTCTTTTCCTGCTTGTGTTTTTCCTGGTCCTGTTTTATAAGTTTTTTTTCGACAGGCTCTCCCTTTATATCCATACCTGTAGATTCACGTATAATCTTTTCAGATTTATCTTTGTCATAAGTTTCTTTTATTTCTTCAAGAATCTTTTCTTTTTTCGGTTTTTGCTCTTCTTTTTCTTCAGCTTTCTTATCTTCTGTTTCATGTGTTTGCTTTTGTTCAGGTTCTTTTTTTTCTATTTCTTCTTTATGTTCTTCTTTTTCTGGTTTTTTTTCTTTTTTATCTTCTGTTTCATGTGTTTGCTTTTGTTCAGGTTCTTTTTTTTCTATTTCTTCTTTTTGCTCTTCTTTTTCTTCAGCTTTCTTATCTTCTGTTTCTGGCTTTTTTTCTTCAGTCTCTGATTTTATATCCTCTTCTCTTTTTGAGAACCTTTGCTTAAGTTTCGAGAAAAACCCTTTTTTTTCCTCTTCTTTTTCAAGAGGCACTTCTTTAATCTCTTCTTCTCCCTGCTCTTCTATATTTTCAGTAATATTTTCAACAGACTTTTTCAGTTTTTTTTTAAGAAATCCGAACATTTTTGATTACCTTGAAAGTTCTTCAACCTTTTTTTGTAAAGTATTTATCTGCATCTCCATATTTGTTATGTCTGTTATTAGCTGCTGATATACCTTGTTCATCTTATCGGATTGCTCGTCCAGTAATTTTTTTGCATCAGGCATTTTTTTTGTGACAGCGACATTGCTTCCTACGTTGATAACAAGTTCTTCAGCTTCAATAAGTTTTGCTTTAAGGAATATGCCTGAGCTTATAGGTACAAGCATCTCTGTGTCTGTTTTTGTATCTTCTATATCGTCCAATCCTTTTCTTACTAATCCTAGTTCTGTTATCTGTTCTTCAAGCGCTTTGATCTGCTGTATGCTCTTGTTCCTTTGGTTTTGCAATGTCTGGAATTTCATGTAATTTTCTTGTAGTTCTTGTTGTTTTTTATCCATCAGTCTTTCCCCTCTATCTTTTTAAGCAACTTCTTAAGAAAATCCTCGTATATTTCTTCAGCTTCCAGCATCGGAATAGTAGGTCTTATAGTATCTCCTTCTTTTTCGAATTCCTTAAGCTCATTCTTTACCAATTGTTTCAAAAGTTTAATCTCTTTTTCATTGAATCTCATTTTTTCACACCTCATAAAAATCCTAAGTTTTCTTCTATGTTGACCAATTCAGGTCCTCCGCTTAGTTTTCCAACTATGAATCCTTTTGTATTAGCGGCTAATCCTGAACCAATATATGGATTGCCAAGATTTATAGTGCTTTTTGATATCTTTATCTCCAGAAGTTTTTCGATTATTTTTATTTCTGATTCTTTTATCTCATTATGTACAAGGCAGCCTTTATCGTTTATCACAGCTAATGATCCTGTTGTATCCAATCCTGCTATAGTACCTTGTTTTACGTTTACATCTAATGCTTCTTTTATCTGTTTAATATCTTTATCCTTGAATTCAGGATTGACTAATGCTCCTTTATCGTTGCACAATATGTTGTTGCCCAGCGCAGTGAGATTTGTGTTGATAATCTTATATTTTATGCCTAAATTTTCTATTGCTTTGATCTCTTCCTCAAAAACTATTTCTGGGATTAATAGACAATCGCTGTTGCCTGCCAAAAACACACCTAATAAGGAAGTGCCTGCTATGGTTATCTTATGTACAGGTACCTTTAACGCAGTCTCTATCTGTTTGATATGTTTATCTGAAACTTCCTTGCCTATTAGACAATATTTGTCTGAAGCAAATACATACAATCCTACATTAGGATTTCCGTTGAAATCAGTCCTATAAACGTGCATATAGGATTGATTTCATATATTATTTATAAAAGTTGTTGTTAGAAAGCCTTTTTGTCATCATATCAGCAAGTTTTTCTAGATTTATTACATCCTCTTGATTATACTTAACCAGTAGATCAAGGGCATTTTTGTCTCCATGCTTTTCCCATCTTTTCCAAAGCCTTACTGCCATAAGCCCGTTTATGTCGGCAACTTCTCCTTCTCTGTTTATTCCAATATCTTTTTCTATCCTCTTAAGTCCGCCTCTTAATCCTATCTTATAACCAAGCCATCTTAGGTCTATGTGAAGTTTGTCAATGCAGAGCTCAGGAAACTTTGCTTTTATGAAAGGAATATCAAATGTAGTGCCGTTGAATGTTACGAACATCTTGTATTTGTCAAATTCTTTCGCTAAAGTATCATGGTCCATGTTTATTCCGTTTATGAACGTCTCTGTTTTTTTGCCGTCCCATATGCTTAATGTTGTCATCCTGTTTCTTTCTCTGCTTAGGCCTGTTGTCTCTATATCAAGGAATGCAGTATGCAGTTTGAAATGATCATACAACAGCCAATGCTCTCTTTCTTTAAGATAATTCTGGAAAAAAAGATGGTTCTTTACCAGTAGATTTTTTCTTGCTTTCTCTATAAATTCATCGCAGTAAGCCTTATTCTGATCAGAGAATCCTGAAATTTTTTTGTTTTCTAGAAAATGATCCCAGTTAGTAATACCTAGTCTAGCCAGCTTTTTTTCTGTATCTTCGCCTATTCTTGGGATAAATGAAAATTTTCTTTGTATCACTTAGGATAGGTTTTAAGAAATGATTTATATTTGTTGTGATTGCGGATTCTATACTTATTGATTACAAACAGGGCATTTACCTTGTTGCTTTACAATTTTTTCAGTCTGTAATTGTAACTGTTTATATTTTTAATACTCAGTATCATAAGAATCAGAAATTTTTAGGACACAAAAAATATTTTAATATTTTTTCTTGTATTAACTGGTGGTCACAAATTGTTTACATTTACAACTTAAAAATTTCTTTTTATAATTGAATAATGTTGTGTATTCAGCAAATCTTGCAAGAGGAGTGTTTTTATTTTCTTTTTTTTGTATTCTTTTTGTCTGTTTTCTTTTTTTTCCTAGTCTTGAATGCTGCTTCTTTTTCAGGATCATATTCAATTTTTGGGCCTTTGCCGCCCATATATACGAAAATCTCTTCAAAATGCTTTGGCTGATGCAGATCAATCTTTCTGGAATTAGAAAGATGAAGCAAAGGGATGAATGTGTATACCTTGTCTTCTTTAGTCTCTCCAGGAGTTAATTGAGAAAATGTGACTGGCTTTTTTTTATTATGGAAATGAAGTTTAACTTTTCCGAAAATGTCTCTTATTATTTGTGTGATATCTATATTTTTTTTAGGGATATTGAGTTCGATATCATCAGGCATTTTCCTATATACTCTTCTTTTTTTAACTTCCATGGCTTTTTGCAGAGCTTCCATAAGATCATATACAGTAACTTTTCTTCTTCTTGGCTGCGGTGTACGAGGAATAAGTTTATATTCTTCAGGCGGCTTCTGTTTTGCCTGCTGTTCTAATTGTTCTATATCATCATAATCCTCAAAACCGTCTTCTTCACTTTCCTTTGTCTGAGCAAAAAGACTGTCCAATGCATTTATGTCTTCTGTAATCAGCCTGGAAGATTTTATCTTAAGAAGTATAGCAGCTGCAAGAACAACTTTTCCTGAGACATGAAAATCCATCTCTTTTAGTTTTTTTAGCATCTCAATGTATTTTTGTGAAAGCAAGGAGACATTAACATCCCATGGATCAATCTGGTTTGTCTTGATAAGATCATATATTAGACTCTGCCAAGTCACCTCATCCTGTTTCAATACAATGTCAAAAATATGATCCTGTTCCATCTAAACACCTAATGTTAATATATGACAACTCATTTATATAATTATCTGTGATAGAACAAAAAGACTTGATTTATAGCGATAATAATATATTTTTTATCAAATTTTCTTGCTATGTTCATTAAATTTTCTTGTAGCTATTTTTACTTCTTATTTATTTGTAGATAGGATTTTATTAAATTCTTTTTAGTTTATATTTGCTATTTTCTTACTTATTATTGTTTTTATATCCTTTAAAATATTTTGAGAGTATTTATATGTCCTGCTTATTTTGATATCTTTATTGAAAATTTCACAGAGATTTGAATAGGGGTCTAATATTCCGCACTTTAGTGCGAGATTTTCAATCCCACAAATTTGTCTCAATAGTGAATCCGTAATACCCTTGCTTTTAGGTTTGGGATATGCTGACAAATCGCAGATTTGTGGCATATTGAACTTTGTTCAACAGGACGAGTAATCAAGAGACAAATTTTTGTTATAAGATTTACTTAGTTGCCAATATTACGAAACATTTTTAAATATTATATTGATTTACCTTTATTATGGGAGGGATGTTTATGAAAAGGATATTTATTGGATTGGTCTTTATGTTGTTTATTTTTGGATGTAGTAGTGATTCTACAACAGAAGATTCTGTAGAAGTTTCTTCAAAAGGAACTTTTGAACTTTTGATATCCTCAGATAATGTTGAAGGATTTGATAGTATAGCTTTGAAATTGGATAAGATGAAGATATATAAGGATGAAAACATACTTGAGCTTTCTTTGACAAATGATGCTATAGAGATGGTTAAGCTTAATGGTAATAATGCATATAGTGTATTTCAGACAGCTTTGGATACTAAAAATTATACCAAGTTAGAGTTAATTATAGATGATATTAAAGCTTATAAAAAAGGAGAAGCTGTTGATGTATCTTATGATGTTATGGTTCTGGAAAAAGATTTCAATATTAAACCACACGAGATAACATCTTTTGTATTTGATATAAAAGTGATAGATGGAGACAATTATTCACTTGATACCAATTTAGATGGAAGTGGTATCATAGATGATATTGTAATTAAAAAAAGAACAGAATTATCTCCTATCTGGCCTATTGTTAGTGAAACAGAAGTTGAGGAAAATGAGACTGATTCAAACTCTTCTGATGAATACGAAGGATTGACTGCAAAAGATATACTTAAGCCGCAGCACCATACTGTCACTATAAACGGCGGAACAGTTACGCCTAATGATTTGGTAATAACTAAAGGTGAAACAGTTGTATGGGAAAACCTAGGAAGAGCTAATCATATGCTTTATTGCAGACAGCCGTATAATTATTTCAGAACTCCTAGATTGGAGACAGGAATGACATATAACATGACGTTCAATGAATCAGGAATTTATAGATATACTTCAGCTATGATGCCTGCGTACATAGGCGCGAGTATCGAGGTTAAGTAATTTAATCATATTATTTTTGAGGGACTATATTTGGTTTCTTTTTTCTTACTTTATTATTGTTTGTTTATTCTTGTTGAAAATCTCGCAGAGATTTGAATGGAGGTCTAATATCCTGCACTTTAGTGCGATAGTTTTAATCCTAAAAATTGGTCTTAATAGTGAGTCCGTAATACTCCTAACTTTAGGATAGGGATATGCTGACAAATCTTATATTTGTGGCATGTTGAACTTTGTTCAACAGGACTAACAATCAAAATACAAATTTTTCTTATCTTATGCTATTTGTGTTCTTGAGTTCAATAAAAATTTATAAACTATCACTAAATTCTTTGATTTATGGATTATCTTGAAAATATGATTAAGAAGCTTGAAGCGAACTTTGCAGATATGCAGAAAGGAGATTATCTTGTATTTGATCATTGTTTGATGAAACCTTCCTATAAATTAGACGATAATAGGGTAATCACAATTGGTTTTTGGGATTTTAATGCTCCTTTTAGGAACATACCTTCTCAAAATAAAATATTTATCCCAGATGTTGATATAATATCTGACTTATTTAATGGTGCAGACAAATATGTTGATTGTTTAGGGGATTTCAGAAAAGAGTTCGGATACCAGATGGGAAATTATTTTTCTCATGTTGTAATACATCATAATTATATGAAAGGACATACTGAACTAAGGAATTGTTTCTCTGATAAGCTAGAGGTCAAGTATAATGGCATGAATATGGAAAGTTTTGATGCTAAGAAATTGGAGAATAAATCGATAATTGAATTGGGCTCTATTGTTTTCGGTTATTTTAAGAAATAAGAAATTAAAGTTTTTGAATTCTTATTATATTTCTTATATCTATTTTTTCTATTTTACTATATGATTCTATGCTTTCTTCATTGTATTTTATGTTTGCAATCTCTATATGCCCTTTTAGATATTCACCTTTATCTTCTTTTTTATCTTTATTATCGAATGTTTCATATTTTCCGTGCAAGTAAGAAGAATCCAAAAAATATCCTGTTTTGAAATAGTGCTTTTGAAGTCCCATTATAGATTTCCAGTCAAAATGATAATTTCTTCGTTCATATTCTATTATATCTCCTTTTTTTAGAGTTTTTAATAGAGATTTTATGTCTTCGATGTTTTGACTATTATCTATGTTAGTTTCTTGTTCTTCACTTTTTGACGTGATTTGTTCTAAATCTTTATCCATTATTTCACCAGATGTATTGTCTGTGTAGGGAATGCCATAACTATGCCCTCTTCTTCAAAAGCATCTTTTATCTTAAAGTTGATTTCCTCTTGTTTGTCCATATATGTAGTGTAATCGCTGCTGTTCAAGTAATATACTATTTCATAAACCAGACTGAAGTCAGCAAATTTTTTAAAGTGCACCCTATCAAGATCAACTAAATCTATTTTTTTGAAGATTTCCTGTATCCTTTTTTTTCCATTTCTTAACTGTTGTGATGTTGTTTCGTATTCAACCCCAATATCAAAAACAATCCTTCTTTTTTCCATTCTTTTGTAATTGTTTATTCTGGTATTTGTCAATTCCCTGTTTGAAACGATCAATTCCTGTCCTTGCAGGGTTTTTATTCTTGTCGTCTTAATTCCTATATTTTCAACAATTCCCATGTCTTGTCCTATTATTATAAAATCACCTGGTTTGAAGGGTTTGTCAAAATATATTGTAAAAGAGCTGAAGATGTCCTGTAGTATATTTTGCAAAGCGAAAGCAATCGCTATACCTCCAACTCCTAATCCTGCTACCAATGAAGTTATATTGATTCCTATATTACTGAGGATCATCAGAAATGCTATTATCCATATCACTGCTTTTATCATAGTTACTAAGGTTTTAATCATAGAAGTGCCCTCGAACTTTTCTTCTTCGTGCCTTTTTGATATCTCTTTGTTTGCGAAATAATCCACTACTTTGGTCAAGCCTTTGACAAAGTAATATATTAATCCTACAAGGAGTAATACATCTAATGTTTTGCTTACTATGTTTGGTAAAACAAGATATTTTGCACTAAAATATACTGATATTATAACATAGAACCACCATGATATCTTATTCAGGAATCTGATAAAAACATCATCTGCTTTTGTCTTTGTTTTTTTTGCAGTTTTCTTCAATGCATGTATGACGTATACCTTGAAGATTTTCAATGTGATCAAAAGAGCAATAAAAATACCTAATGCTATGAAGTAATCCTTTACAATATTACCTCCTAGACTAATCATCAAAAATTTGTTGAATTGATCTAAGTTCATCTTTTCACCTTGTTTGTTTTATAATGTATGATTTGATCTTTCATCAGTTTGATATAATCTCTTAAATGTCTTGTCACTAAGAAATTTTCTCTTATATATTCTTTTCCTCTTTTTCCCATCACTTTAGCTTTTTTAGGGTTTTTCAAAACTTTTTCAACAGCTTTTGCACATGATTTGACAGAATCCACAAGATAGCCGTTATACCCGTTCTTTATCTGCAGATGTATGCCTCCTACGTTGCTTGCTACTACTGGCGTAGACTTCCAAAGCGCTTCTGTTACAGTCAATCCGAATCCTTCTCTTAGTGATTTTTGGACTATAACATCTGATGCTCTTTGTAATGAATTTACCAGGTGATTGTTAGTATAGTTTATTACATGTATGTCTTTTTCATCTTTTACTGCTTTCATTACTTGATCATATACTATCTGGCCTTCTGGATCGTCGGTTGCACTGCTGCCTAATAATACAAGCTTACAGTTGAATTTTTTTCTTACAAGCTTGAATGTTCTTATTACGCCTAAAGGATCTTTCCATTTATCAAATCTTGAAATCTGACACATTATAGGCTTATCTTGTTCTATCCCGAACTTTTGCAATGTTTTTTGTATCCTCCTGTCGCTTAAATCTTCATTCTTGTGGTTCAAAGGATCTATGGAAGGATATATTATAGACTGAGGAACATCTATCTTTCTTTTGAATGTCTTTTTTGAAACTATTATTCTATCATATTTTTTGACGAAATTCTTGAGATAGTTCCATGTCTGTACGTTTGGTTTTGAAAGATCTATATGCACACGCCATATCCATGGCTGGTTTTTTCTGTAATAATTTATTAAAGGCAGGGGTTGTGGATCATGGACAATTATACAGTCATGATGTCCTATGTGCGAGAAAAAAGAATTGCTTTCATTGACCTGTTCATATATTTTTTTCTTTATGTTGGTCATATGTATCTTTTCTCCCTGCAGTGAATTATGGAATTTTTTGGTTATAGTAAAGAAGTCAGGATTGCCTTTAAGTAATCTCCAGCCTGTGTTTATGCCTATATTGTTCATCAAAGGAACTAAGCTATTAAGCATTTCAGCGACTCCGCCGCCGTAATAAGTAGAATTGACATGGATTATATGTTTGCCTATCAAAGGCTGAACTTCATCTTCTATCTTTTGTATTACCTTTTCTCCGACTATATCTTTATACATGCTGCATTTAAGCATAAGCTATCACCTTACTTTTTTTATATTTGATAAATCTATCTTTTTTCTTTTTACATTCCATTCACTTAATAATATGGACGCATTGATGGATGCGATGTGTGTATAGGCTTGCGGAAAATTTCCTGTCTGTTTTTTTGTTTTTAGGTCAATATCTTCGGAAAATAGGCCTAGATGATTAGAATATCGCATCAGCTTATTTAATAGTTGCTGTGCTTCTTTAAGCTCTCCTATATAAAACAAGGCTTCAACAAGCCAAAATGAACAGATTGCGAATGCGCTCTTGGGTTTGCCGAAATCATCTTTTGATTTATATCTTTGTACAAAGCATCCTTTTCTTAGCTCTTTGTTAATCCTTTTTATCGTGAGTATAAGTCTGGGATCATCTTTTGGAAGAAACTCGTAGTCAGCCATCCTTAATAATGCTGCGTCAAGTGCATTTCCTCCGTAAAACATTGCAAAAGCTCTTTTTTTACTGCTCCATGCATTTTTAAGTATATCTTGTTTTATTTTATCTCTCAAACTGCACCATTTTTCTGCAATCTTATGTTTTTCATAATGTGTAGCTAATTTTATCGCACTATCCAATCCGACCCAGCACATAAGTTTGGAATAGGTATGGTGTTTTTTTTCACCTCTGAATTCCCATATGCCGTGATCTTTTTCTTTCCAATGGTCTTTAATTTCCTGAACAAGATGTTTTAAGAATTTCCAGTATTTATGCTGCATCTTATGCTCATATTCATAATACGCATAATATAGATATAGTATGTCTATAACGCTTCCATATATGTCATTTTGTTTCTGTAAATATGCTGCATTGCCTATCCTTACTGGTTTGCTGCCTTTGAAACCTTCAAGATGTTCAAGTTTCTTTTCGGCCAAGTCAGATCTATCATCTATTCCGTACATTATCTGCATACGCTTTTTCTTTTTTATAGTGTTTTCAAAGATAAACTGCATCAGTTTTTTGGCTTCATAGTTCCTTCCTATTCTTTTTAATGCGTCAACCGTAAAAGCAGCATCCCTTATCCAGCAGTATCTGTAGTCCCAATTCCTTTCTGTTCCTATCTCTTCAGGAATTGATGTTGTTGCAGCAGCAATTATAGCTCCAGTTTCGGAAAAGGTCAACAATTTTAATGTCAACGCAGAACGAATTATTTGCTCTTTTTTTTTATCTGGCAGTGTTAATGTAGAGACCCATCTTCTCCAGTATTTCTGTGTCCATCCTTTTAATCTTAGACAATGAGCTACGCTAAAGTCTGTTGCTTTGTCAGGTTTTCCTATAACAAAATACTTTGTACGGTTAAGCTCAAAATATTCTTTTGTTAATATCTTAAGATGGTCTATGTTGGATATTAAACTTATGGTCTGTTTATTGCTGTTTTTTGTTATCAGGTTGTTTTCTATAAATTTGGTTATGCTTTTTCCTTGAGAATAATTAAGTTTAGGATTATAGTTTATCTTTATTTCTGGATTGCCTTTTATAGGCTTGATTATCCTTATCAGCCTGTGCTGTTTGAAAAGTTTTGTTCTCCTGTTAGGCAGTAACTTTCTATATCTTGGCATGAAATCTATTACTTTAAAACTGTTTTTTTTAGATTCAAAATATGTTTCAAGTATATTTGTGTTTTCTATGTATTTTTGTCTTGTTTTGTATTTGTCTTTGGTTATTATATCGAAACTTCCGCCTTTTTTTTTATCCAGTATTTTGGCAAAAATGCTAGGAGAATCAAAAGTAGGGAAACAAAGCCAGCTTATGCTTGCTTTCTTGTCTATCAGTGCACAAGTCTTGCAATTTCCTACAATACCGTAATTAAGCATTTTTTACCTCTTTCTTTTGCCGTATTTTGAATCATATTGATCCTTAAATGTATCTTGTTTTTTCTTTTCAATCTGTTTTTTTGTCGTGTTTCTTGCAATGACATAATCTTTATCCCATCCGACATCATCATAATTTATGGTCTTCAATCCGAAATGAGTTTTTACCATAGGATCTATTCTGACTGGTTCTAGCTTATATTCTTTATTTTCATCTTTTTGTTCTATCTCTATGTATCTTGTTTTAGGTATATCTTTTTCTTGATTTCTCCTGTAATCATTCTCAAAATTATATGTCTCTTCTTTAGATGATTTTTTGAAATCTGCTAAATTTGCTGCGATAGGTTTTTCAACTTCGTTTAGCTTTTCTTCAGCATCAACCAGATCTTGTACTTCTTCCATCAATGCTTTGTCTGCTTCTTTGACTGCTTTTTCTACGCTTTTGTCCAAGCTTTTGAATCTTTGCAGTCTTAATATCCTCCATCTTGTGATGCAGTTTACAGAACAGAAGTATCTTGTCTTGAGCTTTCCTTTCTTCTTTTTTACATACTTATACAATCTATAATCTTTCTTTTTTGTGTTTATTTCTTTACCGCATTGTGCACAATTTATCATTTTTATATCCTATATTATGTATTTGCTTATTTATATACTTTATTGTTTGTTTTTTAATCGCGTTTTCTATAGAACTTAGCAGCTGTCTCGGGCGCTATAACATTGATTATGTCTCCTGTAGATGTTTCAAACCCTGCCCATTTAGCAATCCTTGGACATATTTCAAGGCTAAGATGTAGATCTGTTTTTCCAGGAGCATAGTGTATATAGAAATTATATGAACAATTTATTTTTTTTAGTTTTTCTAATACTTTTTTTAGTATCTTTGCCATATCCCTAGTTTGTTTTTTATCAAGTTGTTCCAGCTTTTTTATGTGTTTTTTTGGCATTAACCAAACTTCATAATTGAATCTCGAAGCAAAAGGAGCAAACGCAATGAAATTATTGTTCTCAAAACATTTTCTTTTGCTTTTTGATTCTTTTTTTATAATTTTGCAATATGGACAATTCTTGTATTTTTTGGATGCTTTGAGTTTATCTTTTATAGTTTTAGGTATCTTATTGTATGCTACAATCTGGCTGTGACTGTGTACCAGACTAGTACCTGCTTCTTTTCCGTGATTTTTGAATATAGTAACATATTTTATGTTTTTATCTTTTTCAAGCTCTTTTATTCTAAGATTATATACTTCCAATACTTCCGCTATTTCTTTTTCATCAAGATCCCATAGTTGTTTATTGTGTTTGTTCGTTTCGATCAAAACTTCATGATAGCCGTATGCGTTTATTTCTTTAATATGTTTTTTTTGCTTGTTCTTTGTTTTTGACTTTATATCAACAGCTGCGAATTTGTTAGGTATCACCCTGATTTTCCATTTCCCTTTATTATCATTTCTTCGGTATATCTCTTTTGGAGTAAGCTCTTCATTTCCAGGACAGAAAAAACAATCCTTGTCTTTTGATTTATGCTTTTCTTTACTCTTTTTAAATTCGTGCGGGCGCTTGCCTCTTTTTTCAGAAATAATTACCCATCTGTCAAGTATGTAATCTTTTCTTAGCTTCATATGCTAGAATATTTGTTTTTTAGTATTTAAACATTGCTATAAATAGTCGTGAATGTATGACATCTACTTATTTTTGACTTTGTCTATGTGATTTAAGAGATTAAAAAATAATTGCAAATGTTTGTAATCAATATAACTATTTGACAAAAAAAAGAATTTAATCACATGCCTTGCAGTTTTCCTTTAAATTTTCCCATCATCTTTTTCATCTGCTGCGGAGAGCCGGCGCCCATACCTTTCATCATCTTTACCATTTTCTTGGATTGCTTGTATTGTTTCAATAGTGCTCTTACTTCTTTGGTGCTTGTCCCTGATCCTTTAGCTATCCTGTCTATCCTTGTTGATGATATTATATCTGGATTTTCCAGCTCTTCTTTTGTGCAGGAATCCATGATGAATTTCCATATCTTTAATTTTTCTTCTTGTGTATCGAGCATCTCTTTTGGCAGCTGCAACTGGCTCATTCCAGGAACCATCTCCATTATCTTTCCAAGTGAGCCCATTTTTTTCATAGCACTCATCTGTTGATAAAGATCCATGAGGTTGAACTTTCCTTTCATGAACTTTTTGCCCATGTTTTCAGCGTCTTCTTTGCTTATAGCTTCTTTTGCTTTTTCAAGCAGGCTTTCTATATCACCCATTCCTAATAATCTGCCTACGAATCTTTTAGGGTCAAATAATTCAATATCCTCTATCTTCTCTCCTACGCCTATGAATTTAACAGGTGCTCCGGTTATTGCGCATGCAGATAATGCTCCTCCTCCTTTTGCTGTTCCGTCTAATTTTGTGATTATAACGCCAGTAACATTGCATGTCTCATGGAATGTTTGTGCTTGTTTCTGTGCCGCCTGTCCTACATCAGCCGCCATGACAAGCAAGGTTTCGTCAGATTCAACCGCTTTATTTATTTCTTTAACTTCTTCAACAAGCTCGTCATTCAATGCGTCTCTTCCTGCTGTGTCTATTATTACCAGATCATATTTTTTGAACTCTGGCTCAAATTTATTATATATTTCAACAGGATCTTTTATTTCCGGGTCTCCGAATACTGGTACATTGATCTGTTTGCCTAACTGCTGTAGCTGTTTGAATGCTGCAGGTCTCCATGTATCTGTTGATATCAACGCTATCTTTTTTCCACGTTTTTGATAGAATTTTGCTAACTTTCCTGCAGCTGTTGTCTTTCCGTTTCCAAATAATCCTACAAGCATTATCTTAAATGGTTTTTCTTGCTTTTCTACTTTGATCTCTTTTGATTCACTGCCTAAAAAGTTGGTTAATTCTTCATAAACAACATTGATCAGATGCTCTTTTTTGCTCAAGCCTGCAGGTGTTTCTTCTTTAAGTATTCTTTGTTTTATATTATTGGTCAGTTCAAAAACTAGTTTAACATTAACATCACTTTGCAGTAAAGCTCTTTGTATATCTTTAACTAGTTCATTGACCAGTTTTTCGTCTACAAAAACGCTTTTCGCTATTTTACCAAGTGTATTTTTCAATGAATTTCCTAGCTTTTCTAATACCATTGACTAGACAGAACTATACGTTATTTATAAAAGTTTCCGTGATACTTAATATCAGATAAGTTTCAAAATGCTTTATCAAGAAATAAGCTTTATTTTTTAGATTGTTGTATGTTTTTTAACTTTTTAAATATGTGTGAGAATTCATCTAATATCTTTGGTATAACTTTGTTGTAATGCCTGAACATCATATGCTCTTCATCTTTTGAAAAGTCATGTATCTGTTCTACATCTACCCATCTATAATCTTTTAGCTCATCTAAGTTTATCTTTATATCTTTTTTATTTCCTATAAATTCTACAACCAAGAAATTCTGATGCTGGCCTTTCCATCTTTCATTAGATCTTATTATCGTTGAAACAGGCCAATCATATCTGTTTGTATGCATGCTTTTTCCATGTATCTTAATCTTATCTGTACCTAATTCTTCTATAAACTCTCTTATGCCTGCTTCTTCTATATCTTCATCTTCTTCTATACCGCCTTGAGGAAATTTCCAGGAATTATTACGGTTCTTCAGATTGACCAATAGAAATTTATTTTCTTGAAAGGTTATCATGCTTACGTTTTTTCTGTATGGTAAATGTTCATATTTTTCCATGATTTTAACTAATAGGTTTTTGTCATTTAAAAATGTTATTGGCTTTGCAATACTTTTTCTATCTTTTTTCTAGATTACGTTCATCATTTTTTGGATTTTCTGTTTTAGATTCTGAAAGTTGTCTAAAATAATATAATTTGTCAGTTTCTTTGAACTCTCTGTCAAGGTATTCTATAATTATATATTTTAATCCCTTCGCTATATATGTGTTTAATGAATAAAATATGTGAAACTTACTGGTTAGTGGTTAAAAACAATTAAAAAACTATTGATATTGTTTATGATATTATGAAACTAACATGGCTTGGGCATGCGAGCTTTAAGATAAAAACAGAAGATAATGTTTTGATATACATTGATCCTTATGCTGATGAATATGGATACGAAGAGAAAGCTGATATTGTCCTTGTGAGCCATGGAGCTTATGATCATTCTGCAAGAGATAAGATAAAGAAAATTACGGGAGATTATACGCGGATATTGACTACAAAGGATAACTCAGGCAGTATAAATGGAGAAGCTTTGGATGCTGGTGATGAGAAGTTTATTGAGAATGTTTTTATCAGAACAACAGCTATGTACAACATAGGCAAGGATTATCATCCTGTTAAAGGCATAGGTTTTTTGCTTACATTGGAAGGTAAAACAATATATTTCGCTGGTGAGACTGATCTTATTCCAGAGATGAAAGGTATAAAAGCTGATATTGCGTTGCTGCCTGTTTGTGGTACTTATGCTATGAATCCAAGAGAAGCTGTAGAAGCTGTTGAAATTATTGCACCTAAAATTGCAATACCTATGCATTATGGAGACGTTGTTGGAACAGTAGATGATGCTTTATATTTTAGGGAGTTGCTTGTTCACAATCATGATACAGATGTGATCGTGATGAAAGAAGGCCAAACATTAGATTTATAACATTTGTATTTTTACTTACTAATTAGTGATTAGAAATAAGTTAGTTTTATAAACAAATATCTTCTATATTGATAATGAGGAGTTATTTATGGGTAATTTTCAAAACGCAAAAAAGATAAATTTCAATAAGTTAGGATTGGAGAACGAAGTAGATGATAAAACATTAGATGATTATGTTTCTAAATTTGGTATAGATAGATTAAAAGATGTATATTCTGGTTTATATAGAACTATAATTCCAATAGCAAAACAGATAACTGGAGCAATAGTTGAGAGTAAAGACTTGGTTTCGCTTAGGAAAAGGGTAATTGGAACACAAAAGAGATTGAGTAATGTTAGAAAACAGGAAAAAGAAAGGGAGTTTGATGATGCTTTGGATATGCTTGTTTCTAATAAAAATATCAAAGATGATGACATATTTCGAAAATCTGTAAAAAAGCGTTATTTTGATGGAACTCTTGTAAACGGTACAAAACATTTTCTTGATCTTTATTTTTCAAAGTTTTATGGTTCTATAGAATTGAATAATATGGAAAAGATAAGGGACCTGAATTCAGTCATGCATGATTTTTATGGGAAAAATGATAAAGGTTTTGAAGTTTTTTCTAGATTGTGTGCTAAGTATCATGTGAATTTGGATAAGATAGATTCTGCTGATAAAATGGTTTCTGCTAAAAAGATAGTTAATGAAAAGATAATCGATGAAGTGGATAAAAGGATGCTTAATTTTTTCAGGAAAAAGATAAATGAAATATATGAAAGAAAAAATTTCGAGATATTGGCAAAAGAAATAATGACTTTATACAATACTCATACTAATCTGTTAGATGATGGTTCTAAGATCAATATGCTGCTGGATCAATCAATGACTTATGAAAAATTAATAAAAGAATATAATACGCCGGAAAGATTTGAAGATATCCACAATATTTGCAGAACAATAGACCGGGAATTTTTTCGCCTTTCAGAAAATGTTGAAGCTTTTCAGAGCAGCGTAAGCTTAAATATTGCTGTGAATGGTAAAGTTAATCTAAAAACGAGCTTGGTCGAGGGGCTGGACAATGTATTTAATAATTTTAGATATAAGAATAGTATAACTAATTCTCAATTAGGCTTTCAAAATCTTATGCTGAGGATCAAAGGTGCTTTAACCAAGCCAAAAGAGAATATATATGAAATTATAGATGATGCTGAAAGAATGCGGAAAAACTATATCGCAGGAAAATTAAGCTATGATAATTTAAGGAAATATATGGATTGATTACAAACTGGGTTTTATACTCTTTAGCTTGCTATGACGAGTAGTTATATTTTAGGAATTTTTATTGATTTTTTTGTTTATCTCTTATCCTCAACTTCCTTAAGCATTCTTTTTAAGAATGTGTCAACTTTTTTTGGTCCTAGAACTTCATTGTCTCTTGTTCTTACTGTGACTGTGTTGTCATCTATCTCCTTTTGTCCTACAACAAGAATATAGTTTACTTTCTGTAGCTGCGCATCCCTAACTTTTTTGTTGATTGTTTCACTTCTATCGTCTATCTCTACTCTTATGCCTGCTTGTTTGTATTTTTTCGCTACTTCTTTAGCATAATGGTTAAACCTGTCTGCAACAGTCAATATCTTAACTTGCAATGGGCTTAGCCACATAGGAAACTTGCCTGCGTAATGTTCTATAAGCATTCCTAAGAATCTCTCTATGCTGCCGTATATAGCCCTGTGAAGCATCACTGGCCTATGTTTTTTGCCGTCCTTGCCGTCATACTCAAGCTCGAACTTTTCTGGCATCGAAAAGTCTAATTGGATCGTGCCGCATTGCCATGTCCTTCCTATGCTGTCTTTAAGATGGTAATCTATTTTTGGACCATAGAAAGCGCCGTCTCCTGGATTCAGCTTATAATCCATCTTCTTTTTTTCTAAAGCTGCTTTTAATGCTGATTCAGCTTTGTCCCATATCTCCTGGCTGCCAATAGCTTTTTCTGGCTTAGTGCTTAATTCAACATTATATTCGAATCCAAATGTCTTGTAAATATAGTCGATGAATTCTATCAATGCTATTATCTCATCCTGCAGCTGTTCTTCTGTGCAGAATACATGCGCATCATCCTGTGTAAAATATCTTACTCTAAATAATCCGTTTAGAACACCTGACATCTCGTGCCTATGCACCAATCCAAACTCTCCAGCTCTTATAGGCAGTTCTTTATAGCTGTGTAAGTGGGTTTTGTATAATAATAGATTTCCAGGACAGTTCATAGGCTTTACAGCATAATCTTTATTGTCAATTTTTGTATAGTACATGTTTTCTTTGTAATGATCCCAGTGTCCTGATCTTAACCATAATGCTTTGTTCAATATTATTGGAGTTCTGTTTTCCTGATAATCTCTTTTTATCATCTCTTTTCTCATAAAATTTATCAAGGTATTCCAAATGAAAGTTCCTTTTGGATGAAAGAATGGAAATCCTGGGCCTTCTTCATGGAAAGAAAATAGGTTAAGCTGCTTGCCTATAAGCTTATGATCCCTTTTCTTAGCTTCTTCAAGCATATATAGATGATGTTTTAACTCTTTCTTGTCTGGGAATGAAATTCCATATATTCTTGTGAGCATCTTGTTATTGCTATCAGCTTTCCAATAAGCTCCTGCTAATTTTGTTAGTTTGAATGCTTTTATTTTTCCTGCATTTGGTACATGAGGTCCGCGGCACAAGTCTATAAAGTCACCTAGTTTGTATGTTGTTATCTTTTCTTTTGCAGGTAATTCTTTGATAAGTTCAAGCTTGTACTCATCATCTTTGAACATTTCTTGAGCTTGTTTTTTTGTTATCTCTTGTCTTTCAAAAGGAAGCTTTTCTTTGACTATCTTTTTCATTTCTGCTTCTATCTTCTCAAAATCATCAGAACTTAAGTTATCTACATCGATATCATAATAGAATCCTTCTTCTACACTTGGTCCAACCCAAAATTTTGATTTTGGATAAAGTTTTTTTACAGCAGCCGCCATTACATGCGCTGTAGAATGGTGAAATATCTCTTTACCTTTATCATCCTTGAAAGTGATTATTCTTATGCTTGCATCTTTTTCTATAGGTTTTTCGATATCCTTAATCTTGTTATTTACTTCAATAGCTAAAGCAGCTCTTCCTAATCCTTCAGAGATTGAATTAGCTATATCGAGTCCTGTTATACCTTTATCGAATTCTTTTTTTGAACCATCTGGAAATGTGATTTTTATTGACATATATATTCACCTAAATATGGATTTATTATTCATTTTAAATAATTTTCTATAGATTATAGAATTGTTATGCTTATATCGGCATTATTATCTTTGTTGTACTGCATCAGCCTTTTTGTCAGAAAAATCATTCTTAGCTTTGTTATAGGCATTGTTTGATGCCATTTTTGTTTATATGTATCCCAATCTAAATATTCTCCAAATGCTTTTTTGAACTTATGATCCTTATTGCCGTCTCTTTCCCATGTTGTACCTTTGATATTTATTAGGTATTCATTTTGTCTTAGTTTCTTTTTGTTTGGGTTGCTTATTACACTTTTTTCTATCTTAAGATTATTCTCTATAGCAGAAAAATAATAATCTACTTGAGAGATGATTTCTTTGTCAATATAACTCTTGCTTTTGTTCTCTCTGATGTTTTCTATATATGTTTTGCTTAAATGGTCATTGATGTCAAGGTGACTGCTTAATTGCTTTCTATTCTCATACATAAATAATAGTTCAGTTTTGATAAGCCAGTCATCTTTTACAAGATATTTTGCGCATATATATCTGTTTTTATGTGTCTTTATCACATTTTCAAGAGCTTTTATGTCGATAACTTCATTGAATCCTGCTTTTTTATATGGTTTTTTGAACAGATATTGGCTTATGCTGAACTTGTCGCAGCTTGAATTTTCATATGCTCTGCTTGTGTAAAATGCTTTTTTTTCAATCTTGTTCGCTTTTTCGATTATCTTTTTTGCTTCTTTTTCATCAGTATTTTCCAATGCTTTATCGTATCCCTCAACGAAGCCTTCTAGGTCATAGTTTTCAGAAGTGGTTATGAACTCATGGTTATTCTCTAAAAATTTTGGCTTGCTGTATTTATTTATAAGATTGTCATCGAACAATGTATTGGCTTTCTTTAACTCTGTTTTCTTTTTTTTTGTATCTATCAATTCCTTGATCATATCTGTTTTTATCTTTGTATTATCTTCTACCTTAAACAATCCTAATCTAAGAAGTCTGCTCATATCAAAATAATATTGTTTCCATGCATTCGCATAGCTGCTTTTTGTTATTCTTGCACAGAATTCTATCGTGCTTATGCCGTATTTTCTTTTAAATTCATCTGTGTTTATGTATGCGTCTCCTCTTGTCATATTTTCTTTTATCTTTTTTGCAGTTTCTTTTGCATTATCCTCATTGTCTATTTCTATATTGTTCTCTTTGATGTAATTATCCATATAGTCTATCTTTCTTCCTATTGTAACTATATCTTCTATTGTTTTTCTGAATCTCTTTATGTCTAATGCTCTAGATAGTCCTTGTTCATTATGTGTCAAAGTTTGCAATACAAGCATATTTTTTATTTTTCTGAAATCCTTTAGCGTCAATGTTGAGAAATATATTGTCTTTTTTACCTTGTTTGGTACGTTTTTGTAGGCTTTGCCTATCCATTGTCCATTTTTCATAAAATATTTGCTTAGTCTGTCTATTGTTTCATTGAGTTCATTTTTATTATAATCTAGATGTTCTTTATTGTACTTTTCCCTGTAGTCTATTATATTCTTTCTGCTTAGTATCTTTGCTGCGTCAAGCAATGTTATCCTGTCTTTTCTATCTGGTACGCCTGATCCTAAGGCTAACTTTTGTTCTAGGCTTAATGTGTCTTCTGTTCTTAGGAATTCAATGTCGTCTATAAAACTCCCTATCACTGCTTCTGCGTCCGCTTTTCTGTTCAACGCTTCATACGTTGTAAGTATTGAGATAAGATGTTTTCTTTCATCAGCAGGAATGTATGTCTTTTTATTGTTTAAAAGATTGAATATATTTTCTATGCTGTCTGGCAATGGCTCAACTTCATCTTTTAACTTGTGTTTGTACCAACCGAACAATTGTCCGGAAAATTCGTTTGATGAGATAAGGTTGCTTTGGTCTATCCTGTTGTATGCATCGTTTGAATCAAGAAGTATCCTTATGATGTCTTTGTATTTTTCAAGTTCTATATTTGCTTTCAGTAGTTTTTTTACAGCTTTTTTGTCTTTTTTTGTGATGTATTTGACCTTTGTAATCTTTTCATTATCCATAACTTCAGATATCTTTTCGTCTATGCTTATCTGTGTATAATCTTTGTTCTTTTTTTCTATTATTTTTTTATGTTCTTTATCTACGGATTCTTTTTGTTTTTCTGTACCAAAGCTTTGCATAAGATTTATGCTTGCATCTATGCCTAAAGGAAATACCTGTTCCTTGTTCTTATATACAAAATTAAACACTTCCCCTTTTGTTATCTTGCCGCCAGCTTTAGAATCGACGAATTTCTCTCCGTATGGGCTTACGTTTCTTAACTCAAGGCTTGCTACTGCTTTTACTAGGTCGTTTATTCCAGTATATTCGACTATCTTTCTTAGTATGGTCAAGCTTCCTTTATGGTTGTTTATTGTTTCTTCTAGTTTTGTTTCATGCTTTAATCTTATCTTTATTTTATCTTCTTCATCTTTTGCATCAGCTAGAGCTTGTTTTAGCTCATGCTTAAAGCTTAATTTTAGATATGATTTTACGTCTTCAACCAATCCCATAACCTGGTGCAAATATAGGCGTCTTTATAAAATTAATCTAAACATTTATTAATGATGCTTTAATATTTTTTAATGATGAAAAAAGAAAAAGAATTTGATAAGTTGATAAAGTTAAAGTTTATTGAGCGTTATAACGAAATTTGTCCTAGGTATGATGATTTTATAGCTAGTTCAAAGAAGATGCCTGTTAAATGTTTGCGTGTTAATACTCTGAAAATGAATGTTAATGATTTCTGTAAAAGATTGTCTGATGATTGGACCTTAACCCAAATACCTTGGTGTAAAGAGGGATTCTGGATAGAGCATAAAGATGGAAGAAGAGATGTTGGCAATCTGTTTGAGCATGTTCTGGGCTATATCTATATTCAGGAAGCTAGTTCAATGATTCCTCCTGTTGTCTTGGATCCTAAGCCTGATGAGATAGTTTTAGATATGTGTGCAGCACCAGGAAGCAAGACAACACAGATTGCGCAGTATATGGAGAATAAAGGATTGCTTGTTGCGAATGACTATAAGGGAATAAGGTTAGCTCCTTTAGGTATAAATCTGAACAGATGCGGAGTAACAAATACGATAACAACGTTGATGCAGGGACAGAGATTTAAGGGATTGGAATTTGATAGGATTTTGGTGGATGCTCCTTGTTCTGGGACTGGCACTATAAACAAGAGTTTTCGAATTCTGAAAGAATGGTCTCCTGGAGGAGTTGCAAGATTGGCAAGAACACAGAAGCAGTTGTTGAGGACAGCTATCAATGTTTTGAAATTTGGCGGTATATTGGTCTTTTCAACATGTTCATGTGAACCAGAAGAGAATGAGGAGAATGTTCAATATGTATTGGATAATTTTCCTGAGATGAAGCTTGAGAAGATTGACCTGGGTATAGATAAGTCTGAGCCGATAACAGATAATCCTGAAATAAAGGAAAAAGTGTTGCGCATCTGGCCATATGATAATAATTCAGAGGGTTTTTTTGTTGCTAAATTTAGAAAATCCTGAAATTTGTTTTAATTAGAATCAGGCAGTTCGATATCTTTATTATTAATTAATTCGTGGAATATCTCTGCGATGTATAATATTATTTTAGAATATTCTGGATATTCCTTGATATTAGTGTTATAGTCTGTTGCATAGTTGAATATTTTGTTATAACTTTCGTATAATTTGCTGTCTATAGCATCTACTTTAAGATCAGTCATCTCTTCCAGTGTTTTGTTTGATTTGTATTTTTCACTTATGTTGTATTTTCTAAGAATTTTTGTGATATCTATAATCTCTTTCTCAGCTTTGCTCATTATCTCTATCGCACTTTCAGTATATTCTGGGTAATATGATAATTCTTTTTTTGAATAAAATCCTGCTTCCAGAGCAACTTTTTCAAAGAACAAAGTTTTGTTATATGGAAACCTATACATTTTTATTTTTTCTGCTAGATTGTTTTTCATATTTTTTACAAACAATGATTATTTTTAAAACTAAGCCATTGTTATTTTTTAGATAAAAAATAATCTGTTAATTCATCATATCTCTTGTTGCCGTCTTTCATGAACCTTTTGTAGTAAAGTCTTTTTTTTATAGTTCCTTCTATAAAACTTTCAGCGCATAATTCAAACCTTCTGTATTCTTTTCTTGGCATAGAATGTTTGTAGCAGGAAATGACTGTATGCAATTGATCATTATAGAAAAGAAGAGCATCTTTATCTTTATTCAATGCACTTTCCTTGATCTTAGTTAGTATTTCGTATGATAACTGTTTTCCAAGTTTTAACATGGTTTTGGTAAAATGTAGTTATTTTATAAACCTATTTGTTTTTTTGTCATTGTGTAGGGGTTAGTTTTATATATCAATAGAGCTTATTTTAGTTAATGTCTAAAATAATCAAGGCTGAACACAAATATAGAAAAAGAACTGATCTTATTATGGCTTATCAGATATTAAAACACGATCTGAAATTAAGCAGCAAAGAACGTAGAAATCTTTATATGCCTGATTTTGTTCAGTTTGCTATAATAGAAAGGCATTTTACTCCTGCATCTCAGGCAACAGTTATGCAGGTTTTGAAAAGAGGAGATTATAATATAGATATAATTACGACATATTTTTTAGAGAATCAAGAAATAGATGAGAATGTTGATATTTTTACAGAGAATATGAAAAAAGCATTTTATAACCAGCTTGAGCAGCAGGCAAAAAAACATTATGATCTATTGGAGAAAGAGGATGATGTTTATACTACTGTCAAAAATCCAATCTCAGAAGCAAGGAAGGTTTTCTTAGATATGATTATAGATGTGTATGATTCAAAAACCATAGAGCATGTAAAAAAGAATTTCAAAAGATCTGATTTTGACAAAAAAGCTTTGTATATGCCAAATAATACTTCTAGGAAAGTTAAAGCTAAGAACAAGAAAGGAAGAAATTTGTTAATACTTGATGATTCTGATGACCTTATAAAAAGATTATAATTTCCAGTATACTTTTTTCTTACATTACTATACTTATTTGAAAAGATTTATAAAAGGCAAGAACTATTATATTTTGTTGGGGGTGGGTTTAATGCAACATTTTGAAGATAGGTTAGAGATGATAAGCAACATCTCAAATGAAATTTTATCTAATGGCTTAGCAGATACAAGAGATGAAGCCCAAAAAATGGCAGAAGATTGGGTTGATACAGTTATTGAAGATATGGCTATCTAGATTTTTTCTTTTTTATTTTGATTGTTTGCGCATTACCACAAAGCTTTTATAATACATAGTATCAATTGTAAGGGATGAGTCAAGAAAACAAAGCATATTCTATCAAAGATGATGAAATCATTATCCATAGGGAATTGACAGAATTAGATTTGTTTGTTAAGGATTTCTTGAATATTCTTAAAAATCATACATCCTATATGATTGTCAGCGGATTTGTTACTATCTGTGCTGGAAGAACCAGAGCAACAGAAGATGTAGATGTACTTGTTCCTATAATGGAAAAGGATAATTTTAAACAACTTTTTAGTGAATTAAACAATGATTTTTGGTGTTATCAAGGCGATAATCCTGATGAACTTTACGAATATATCAAGGAGATGCAAAATATTCGCTTTGCGAGAAAGGATGAGATGTTTCCAAATATGGAAATGATTCCAATAAATGAAACACGAAAACTTAAGTTCTATGAATTTATGCATTCGCAAAAAGTTAGGATTAAGGATTTTGAATTTCTGATTCCTCCTATAGAATTTGAGATTATGTATAAGGAAATTATTTTGGGAAGTGATAAGGATATTGCAGATGCCCAATACTTAAGGCAATTTTTTGCAGAGATTATCGAAAAGACAAAGCTTCAGGAATATGAAAAGATGATGAGGGATTACAATGGATAATCTTGATTATATACGCTTTTATGCAGATAAGATCAAAGAGAATCCAAAATACTTTGCCCAGCAGAAGATGATTATAGAATCACAGATGAAAGCGAGTTCTTCATTGTTTAGAAATATGTTTAAGGGAAAAGACTTTAAGGTTGAAGCAAGGAAATATTTGAGAAAGATAGGGTTGATATAGTTTTTATTAGTAATAGAAAGAAGTTTCTATTGTGAATAGAAAGATTTATATACTTTAAGGATATATTTTTGTTTATGTTGCGAAAAGAAGTCTTAAGAGAAGTTATCGAATCCCAGAGAAAATGGATTCTTGATATTGAGAAAGGTGTAGAGAGACATTTGCTAGGAGAAGTAAATGTCATGCCTTCTTTTGTTTTGGTAATAGCAGGTATAAGAAGATGTGGTAAAAGCACTTTATTAAGCCAGATTCTGAAAAAATCAAAAAACTTCTATTATCTTAATCTTGAGGATCCAAGGCTTGAAAGTTTTGGGTTAGATGATTTTAATAAGACTGATGTTATTTTTAAAGAGTTATATGGCGCTAATGGCGTATATTTTTTTGATGAAATCCAAAACATAGACAAATGGGAGAAATTTATCCGATATCTTGTTGACAGAAAGGAAAAGGTAGTGATAACCGGTTCAAATGCATCTTTACTAAGCAGGGAATTAGGGACTAAATTGACAGGCAGACATATAAGGGCAGAATTATTTCCTTTTTCATATATTGAATATCTTAAGTTTAGAAAAGGAAAACAGTCTTCTAAATCTTATGGCCATTATCTGACTGAAGGAGGATTTCCTGAATATCTAAAGACTCGGAATTTTACAATCCTCAATGAACTTTTGAATGATGTTGTGATGAGGGATATTGCTGTAAGATACGGAATAAAAAACACTTCTTTGCTGAAAAAAATAGCAATATACTTGATAAGCCATGTAGGAAAAGAATTTTCTTATAATTCCTTAAGGAATATGTTTGAGATAAAGTCAGTTCAAAGCGTAATTGATTATATCTCTTATTTTGAAGACGCTTACCTTATTTTTACGATTCCTAGATTTAGTTATTCCTATAAAAAGCAGCAGGTAAACCCTAAAAAAGTTTATTCGATCGATAATGGTTTTTCATATTCAAACAGTGTTTCATTTTCAAAAGATAAGGGAAAAATGCTTGAAAATCAGGTTTTTCTGAGTTTAAGACCAAGATATAAAGAAATCTTTTATTTTAAAGAAAACAAAGAATGCGATTTTGTTGTAAAGGAGAAAAATAAGATAATTAAGGCCATTCAGGTATGTTATAAGCTTGATGATGGTAATCAGGACAGGGAAGTTTTTGGGTTACTTGAGGCGATGGCTGAATTCAATCTTAAAGAAGGATGCATATTAACTTTTGATCAGGAAGATGAGTTAAACATAGATGGAAAGTTAATACATATAATTCCTGTTTGGAAGTGGGATATTTAAGTATATAAAATAAAAACCTTTATATATTAAATAATGATTAATTCTCTAATTTTATACTTAAAGAGGGGGATATTAATGACAAAAAAGAGTGTAATGTATATAATCTTAACAATATTATTTGCGTGTTCTGCAATCGCTTTTGGCGGCGGTGTTGTATATCACGACGCTGATGAGATAGTAGCTGGAAGCTTTGGAAGCGGCAATTATAAGATAACTGGCGAGCTGAACGTAACAAGCATCACTCATACCCCTCAGTTGTGCTTGAACGGAGATTGCCAGACAAGCTGGCCTGCAGGTGGTGGAGGATATTGGAATCTTGATGGAATTAATTTATCACCTTCAGATTTAAGTTATAGGGTTGGAATAGGTATGAATAATCTTGGCTATCAGCTTGATGTTAACGGCACAATCAGGGCTATCAGTCAAACTAATATTTCCCAGCAGATACAGATGAGAGGTAACCAAGTTGCGCTTGTTGCATACGGTAGAAATCTTACTCTGGGATCTTATGGGTGGGGCAAAGGTATCAAGATGATAACTACAGATGATGATGGTACTCAACACGATGCTTTGTTTGCAGATAAGGATGGTAATGTTGGTATTGGGACAACAACGCCTAATCAAAAATTACATATACAATCAGATGAAAATATTTATGCTAAGATTGAGACAATGAATAAATCAACTAGATCTTCATTAATATTATTTAACAATGTAGGAAGATATCTGGAGATGTCTTTGTTCAGCAACGAAAGTACGAATAACTTTATGAATGATCCTACTAACATGACTGCTTATCTGAGAGCAGGAAATGCAATAAAAAATCTTAAGATTGGAACTATAAGCGCAGCGCCTTTGATCTTTGGAACTGGTAATACCGAACAGATGAGGATAGATGGAGCAGGTAATGTCGGCATAGGCACAACAACGCCTAATGCTCCATTACATGTAAACGGTACTATTTCGCAAATAGATAACCAGTCAAGTTTCTTGTATGTTGGAAGATATTCAGATGTAGATAATAAGGCATATATCGTTGCAGGAGATAAGGACAGAGATCATAATGTGAGTCTTGCTTTACGTGTTCGTTTAACTGATGGAATGATGTACGATGGTCTAATAATACATGGAGATACAGGGGTAGTGCAAGCTCCTTATAGTCTTGTTGCAAGCAAAATAGGTATAGGTACAACATTTCCTAACTATAAGCTAGAGGTTGTTGGAACTGCATCATCAACAGAACAAGCGATAAGAACTTATTCAGATACAGATGGACATAACTCAATATTAAGGTTATCAAAAAGTCATAATGATACTTCAGGAGGATTGACTGAAACAGTTGATACTGAAACAATAGGAACAATACAGTTTGAGGGTATAAGTTCAAACGATGTGTTGAAACGTGCTGCTAAGATTGTTGTTACACAAAACGGTAGTTCTGGTGTAGCTGTTCCTGGAAAGATTAGTTTTATTACATCATCATCTGCAGCTGAAGATGCTAATGAAGCTTTGGCGATAGATAGTGCAGGAAATGTATGTATAAACGGAGATTGTAGGGATGCATGGCCTGCTGGTTCAGGATATTGGTCAAGGACTGGAACTTTTGTTTATCCTTCAAATATTGATGATGATATTGGTATAGGTACAGCAAGTCCTACAGCTGATTTGCACGTTTATAGGAATGGTGCAAATAGCGTTGTGCATATCGGTGCACACGGAGTAGGCAAAAGAGGTATATTATATCTTAAGGCAAATACTTCTTCTACCACTGTAGGAAATGAAGCAGGAAGGATTGGTTTTATAGCTTTGGACAATAATACTAATGAAGAAGTTTATAGTGATATTTATGTTGATCTTGTAAACTCTACAGATGGTTATGAAGAGGGCGTGATGTATCTCAATGTAAAAAAATCAGGAAAGACAATTGCAGATTCAACTGTTATGACTTTGAAAGGCGGTAATGTTGGCATAGGCACAAGAACGCCTGCAGAAAGACTGCATGTTAATGGATCAATAAGAGTAAATGCAGGTCAATTACAGTGGGAAACTCCAGGTTCAATAACGTATAATGCATATTATGATCCTGTTGATGGCAGATGGGAATATATAGCAGAGGATCAAGCTTCTTATGTACGTTTGGAAAATGATGGTACTATACGTTTTAGTCACGCAGTTAGTGATGTTGCTGATAATCCTGTAACTTGGGATGAATCATTAAGATTAGATAAGAATGACATTATTATTTATGGCAATAATCTTAGTTTAACTCAAGGTGCAGGTGCTACTATTGATGGTAAAGTTGGCATAGGTACAACAAGCCCTTCAAACAACCTTGATATAAATGCGACTGCGTCTGATCAAGGTATTACATTGACAAATGGTGCTGGAAATACTTTGGCTATGCTTCATAGACAGACAGATGGCGCAAGATTAAGATTATACGAAGGAACAGAGATAGCAACTAACTTAAGGACAGATGGCGGTGATTCTTGGATCAAGTTTGGAGAACTAGGAATTGGTACAACTTCACCAACTTCTAGATTGCATGTCAATGGTACTGTAAATATCACCGAAAATCTCTATATCGGCGGAAACATAACAAGTTATGGTGCGGATTTTGCTGAGTGGATGTTCTCTAGTCAAGAATTGGAAGCAGGAGATGTTGTTTGCCATAAAGGAGAAGAGATTGGCAGATGCGATAAGGATAGTGATAAATCAGTTGTTGGAATAGTTTCTGTTAATCCTACTATAATAGGTAATTTAGGCAATGGTAATTATCCTATCGGCATAACTGGATTGGTAAAAGTAAAGGTAAACGGACCTGTTGAAGCTTATGATTTATTGACATCAAGCTCAAATCCCGGATATGCAAAGAAAGCTACAGTAGATGATTTCGGCGCAGTAGTAGGAAAAGCTTTGGAAAGCTGTCAAGAAGCGACTTGCGAGATAGAATGTTTGGTTGGACTAAATTAATGTTCTGTAAAATGAACAATTGTGCAAAAAAATGAACAAAAACGAATTTAAGCAGATATTAGAGGAAGGAGAAGGATTAAAGGTTGAGTTTAAGGAAAACCTGAACAAGTCAATATCTAAAGAGATTACTGCTCTTGCAAACTCTAATGGAGGAAGAATATTTTTAGGAATAACTGATAAAAGTGTTGTGAAAGGAATAACTATAACGAATAAGCTTAAATCTCAGATACAGGATATTGCCTTTAACTGTGATCCTAAAATAAAAATCAAGCTTGAAGAATATAATAATGTCTTGATTATTGATGTTGAAGAAGGCAAGGATAAGCCTTATAGGTGTTCTCAAGGATATTATATACGGGAAGGAGCAAACTCTCAAAAACTATTTAGAGATGATTTGTTGAAGATGATGGTTTCTATAGGTAAATCGCGGTTTGATGAACTGATATGTTCAGATTTTGATTTCAAAAAAGATTTTGACAAGACTAAATTTGATACTTTCCTAAAAAGCTCTAAAATATCAAAAGTAATTTCTGATAAAGAGATCATTAAAAATCTTTCTTTGGGTGATTATATCAATAAGAGATTTATCCTTAACAACGCAGGAGTTTTAATGTTTGCGAAGCAGCCTGTATCATTCATTAGACAAAATTTTATAACTTGTGTATTATATAAGGGAAATGAAAGGGTTAATGTTATAGATAGAAAAGATTTCAATAAAGACTTGCTTGAAAATTACCATAATGCGATGAATTTCTTAATACGGAACTTGAAGCTAAGTTATATTATTAAAAATGCAGGTCCTAGAAAAGAGGTTCTTGAACTACCTGAGGAAGCATTGAGAGAAGCATTGCTAAATGCAATAATCCATAGAGATTATTTTGAAGATAGGTTTGGTGTATTTGTTGAAATATTTGACAATAGGATAGAGATTGTAAATTATGGTAGACTGCTTTTTGATAAAAAGAAATTGGGCAAGATAAGTTTTCCCAGAAATCCTATTTTATTTGATATTTTCCATAGATTAAATCTGATTGAAAAAATAGGTTCAGGAATCAATCGTATAAAAACATTAGCCAAAGAACAAAAATTGAAGATAAAGTTTGAAACAGATGATTTTTTTAGGATTATTTTCTATAAATCACATAAAGATGTTCTTGAAAATGTCCCTGAAAATGTCCCTGAAAATGTCCCTGAAAAAAGATTAGAACAAATTGTCAGAAAAATAAATCTCAATAATAAGATAACTATAACAGAGCTTGCTAATTTATTAAATGTTAATGAAAAGACTGTAAAACGTGATTTAAAATTATTAAAAGAGAAAGGCATAATTGAAAGAATAGGCTCAGCAAAAGGAGGGTATTGGAAAGTAGAAAAATGAACAAAAAAACAATAACATTCGGACTTGTATTCTTGATTTTAGTTAGCTCTGTTTTTGCAACAACAAAATATTGGAATGCGCATAATGCCAACTTAAGCATAGGAAATATGTTCTTTGACGAAACTAATGATAGGATAGGGATAGGGACAGAGAGTCCTTCTGCAACTTTAGATATAGATGGAACATTGAAATTAAGGGACCAATTTCAGATATATCCTTATGGTAATAATAACTTTAGCAGGATAAATATATTTGGTACTCCAAATAGTTATGATAATCTTACAAATGCATTTTATATGTATCACGATCCTGATGGCTCTTTGGATTTTCCATATAAAGAGACTGCTTCGATCGTATCGCATTTTATCAATGGCGGCGGAAAATTAAGATTAACAACATCAAAAGACGGAGCAATAGGGAATTGGAATACAGGATTGGTTATAAATAAAGATGGTAATGTAGGCATAGGTACAACAAATCCAAGTGAGAAATTAGGTGTTTATAGTAATGAAACTACATGGGCTGCTCAGATAGTTAATCAAAATAAATTTAGTACTTCTGCTCATGGTTTACTTGTTTCTGTTGCAAATCTTAGTTCTAATACATATGCATTTAGTGTTTATAATGGCGGTTTGCATAAGTTTGTTGTAAAAGGCAATGGCAATGTTGGTATAGGTACAAATTCGCCTAATGATAGATTGACTTTAGACTATGGACAGAACATAAGCTGGGAATATAGTTCTGGTAATTCAAATGCATATCATAAGATTGGACATCCTGATAATGGAGTAGGACCTTTAACATTTACTGTAGAGCATTCAAGTTGGCCATCTAGTGAACAGGATTTTGAATTTAAAGGTCAAGGCGGTCATACAATAATGATGATGTTGAATAACGGCAAAGTTGGCATTAATGATACAACTCCAGACACAACCTTAGATGTCGGAGGATCTTTTTCAGTCGCTTCTGCAACAATAGCTTCAGACACAGACAACTATGATGTTTCTGATATTGGAATATTGCTTGTGGATACAAGCGCAGCAACAAGAACTATTGGTGGATTATCTGGAGGAGTAGAAGGCCAAGTCTTGCATATAATAAAAAAATATACTGCAAATGATCTGGTAATTGAAAATGATGAAGCTACAGGAACGCAGAAGTTTTTAAATCCTGATAATGCTGACTTGACAATACCTGGTGTAGGTTCTGGAGGAGTTACAGCAGTGTATGTGAATAATTATTGGTATATAGTAGAACCATGAAAAAAATAATAACCTTCGGACTAGTATTCTTGATTTTAGTTAGCTCTGTTTTTGCAACAACAAAATATTGGAATGCGCATAATGCCAACTTAAGCATAGGCAATATGTTCTTTGACGAGACTAATAATAGGATAGGGATTGGAATTTCCACGCCATCAAGTTTGTTAGATCTTAGACTTAATACTGCAGATAGATTAATTTATTCTTATAATTCAAATATATCTGGAGATGGTGTTCAAATTCAAACAGCAGGAACTAATCCTGCAGATTTTGTTTTAAGATTATATACTGGAATTGGAGAAGCTATGTGGGTTGGAAATAATGGTAGCGTAGGCATAGGCACAGCAACACCTGATAATAAATTAGAGATTGAAGATAACTCAAATCAAAATTTCACTATTAAAATTGACAATCAATATTCTACTGCTGTAGGAAATATGGTGGGAATTGATTTTTCTTTAAAAAGAGATATTGGGGGCGATGATCCTCGTGCTAGTGTAAGAGCAATTGCTGAAGAGCCAACTTGGCCACAAACTTCATTAACATTTTCTACTTTTCATAGTTCTGATGGTTTAAAAGAGAAAATGAGAATTACATCTGCAGGAAGGGTCGGTATAGGAACGACAACTCCTGGTAAAACTTTAGATATTGTCGCAACAAGCGGTCCAACTATTCGTGTGTGGGATGGTTCATCTAATCAATTGCAGATGAGAGGAGATACTCGCTCTATATTTTCTTATGGTGGAGATTTAAATCTTATTGCAGGAGATACAGGCAACAATATTACTTTTAAAACTGAATCAACAGAAAGGATGAGAATAACAGATGACGGCAAAGTAGGTATAGGCACATCAAATCCTGTTGCTAAATTTGAAGTTGCTGATGGCGGAATAAGAATATCAAAAGCAGGTGCAGCAGGAGTTGCTGATGGTGGATTTTTACAATTTTCAGATGATGCGGATGCACAAGCAATTATGCAGATTGATTCTTCTGGTGGTTTAGCTTTTTGGACAGATATTGCTGGCGGAGTTTGGGAAACAGCAATGACTATCGCCAATACAGGTTATGTTGGTATAGGTACTGCAGCACCTAATCAAAAATTAAGCGTAGGAGATGGTAACATTCAGATAATATCTAGTGTTACAAAAACAGTAGATACTATAGGATATTTGACTGCTAATAACAATGGTTATGAAATTGCGAGGATAGAGTTTTATAATCCTAATTCTGGATGGGCAAATCATGGAGATATTATTTTCTCAACTCATCAAGGAGCAAACGGTCTGCAAGAGGAGATGAGAATAAAGGATTCTGGCAATGTTGGTATAGGTACAAATTCGCCTAATTATGCTTTAGGCATACATAAAAGTGCAGTTACAAGCAATTATCTTCAGATTACAAATACTGATACAGGAACAACAGCTAGTGATGGTTTAGCAATCGGTATAGATAGTGAGGAAGGCGTTATAATTGCTCAACAAGAAAATTTACCTATGCGTTTCTTTACAAATAATCTTGAACGTGTGCAAATCAATGCTGCGGGTTTCACTGATTTTGATAAAGCTGTCTCATTTGGTGATGGTACTGTTGCTACGCTTAACTCAACAGGCGGTATAGCTGTCACAGAATCATTCCAATACATAGATACATTTGGCGGAGCTGCAACCGATGATTGTACATCAATCGGCCCAGGAACAAATGTTGGACAGATACTTGTTTTAGAGCAATATGTGTCTATAAGAGATATAACTTTTGTTGATAGTACTGATCTTTTGCTTGCTGGAGATTATGTAATGGATGATTCATCAGATACTATCACATTGATATGGAACGGCGGCAAATGGGTTGAGCTTAGCAGAAGTGATAATTGATAATATTGATTGAAATTTATAGGCAATACGTAGAAACCTTTATATATAAAATATTTAATACTATATAATATATAACTAATGAGGTGTTTATCAGTGGCAGAAGAAGAAACTAAAGAATATAAAGCGTATTGTGTAAAGTGCAAGAAAAAAGATGTTCCTATGCAGAATCCAGAAGTTGTTGTTAATGCAAGAGGCATGAAGATGGCTAAAGGAAAGTGCCCTGTATGTGGTACAACTATGTGTAGAATCCTAGGAAAAGCATAAATTTTTTTCTTTTATTTTTTAAGATGAAAAAAAGAGGTTTTGTAGATAATATAGTGAAGTTAAATTTAGATTCTAATGACATCTCACTAGAAATAAAACTTAAAGATTATATTTCTAATAAGAATTTTGATGGAAATTATTTTGATTATGTAGATATTTTGCAAAATGTTGCTGAGATTGTTGATTCTGAAATTTATGATAAGAATAAAGCAGAATATATAAAAATAAAGAGTTCTGAAGATGTATTTATGAAGTATTTAGATACTTGTGTTAAGAGAGATGAAACCAACTATGTGCGTTTAAACCAAGCATTTGAAAATTTCAATGAATTTTTGAGATTGTTAAAATGTACGTCATATAGTTTTTTTAATCTTCAAGCATATTCAGTAAATAAATATGAAAACAATACTATTCATTAATTAAATTTATAAATTCTAGATTTATTTAAGTTATTATGTATAAATTAACAGATAGGATAAAGATAATTGATTTGTGTCTATTGGTAGATAGGACTTTAATAATCGCAGATATCCATATAGGCTATGAAGAAGAGTTGAATAAAAAAGGAGTATTAATTCCTCGTTTTAGTTTTAAGGATATTATGCAAAGGCTTGAGAAAATAATGGATCAAGTAAAAGACAAGATTGATACAATAGTCATCAACGGAGATTTAAAGCATGAATTCGGATCTATATCTGATCAAGAATGGCGAGAAACACTTAAATTGATAGATTTTCTTTTAGAGTACGGTAAAGTCATATTGGTAAAAGGCAACCACGATAATATATTGGGCCCTATTGCTGATAAGCGAAATATAAAACTTGTTGATAAGTATGAGATAGATGATATTCTTATAATACACGGAGATAAATTTTTAGAGATTCCTAAAAAAATCAAGACAATGATTATAGCACATGAACATCCTGCTGTTTCTTTAAAAGAAAATAACAGGATAGAGAAATACAAATGCTTTTTACATGGAAAGTATAAAAGAAAAGAATTGATCGTTATGCCTAGCTTTAATCCGGTGACAGAGGGTACTGATGTTATCTCACAAAAACTATTAAGCCCTTATCTGCATCAGAAGTTAGATGAATTTGATGTGTATGTTGTTGCTGAAGATGAGATTCTTGAATTCGGAAAATTGAAGAATCTTTATTGATGTGCGTTACAAATTATCACAAACATTATTTTTTATCAAAATGTAATGTAAATTAAATCTTTATCATCCATAAATACTATCTAGAACATCAGCCTTACTAATGAGTCCTTTTAATTTGCCTTTCTCAGCAACAAGGAGTATCGCATAATGCTTCAATAGGCTTGATATAAGCTCTATATCTGCGTTAGGAGTTATTATAGGAGGACATTCTTTCATTACCTGCTCTACTTTAAGCTTCGCTATATTTTTAGGATTATGCATATCAGCTATAGCATCTATTATGGTTGATTCAGATATCAACCCTGCTGGAGAATTATTCTCTAATACAGGCATCTGTGAGATATTGTGTTTTTTCATCTTCTTGATTATATTGCTTACAAAATCCTCTGTCTTTACTGTGATTATCTTTTTGTTCATTATTTCCCTTGCTTTTATCTTCTCCTTTTTTTGAAGTATCTCAAAAGCATTGAATATTTTTTCTGTCTTGCTGTATGCAGGATCTATAGCATCGCTTTCTATTTTTGCTATCAAACTCTGGCTTACATTGGCTTTTTTTGCCAGCTGAGCTTGTGTCAATCCTAATTTTTTTCTTATTTTCTTCATATCTTTTAGTGAGTATGACATATTATTAGGAATAATATTTTTATATTTATATTATTTTTGGAATTTTTGAAGGTAAGTTTTTTATTTATTCGGCTTTTATACATTATATGGTATCAATAGATGATGAGATTATCTCAAATATGAAGGTGATGTTTGTAGATTTAGGTTATCCTGAGAAAGATGCAGATGCTTCAATATCTATGATGATAGATCTATACCATATTATGCAGTCAAATCCTGATTCAAGGAATGATATTATTGATGAAATATATGGATATCATAAGTTAAGAAATATTATCCCTTTAGAAAAAGAACAGTTTCTTGAATTTGAAAGTATGTATTGGAATCTTAGGGTAAAGTACGATAAGGTTTGAATTTGTCTGATTTTCTATAAAAATAGCATATATCCGTAGGATCTGAGAATTGTTTTAATAAAGTATTTAAATAGGTATATTTAATACTATAGATAAAGAGGTGAATTATTATGGCAGCAAAAAAGAAAGCTAAAGCAAAATCTAGATCAAAGAAAAAATCACATTCTTGGGAAGAGGTTGGCAAGATAGTTGGAGAAAAGATAGGTAGTGAAATTCCTAAAAAAAAATGCTTTCCTTGGGATGAACCTTGGACATGGCACAAGCATAAGGATGACAGCGGCTGTTTTGGAAGGTTAGTATTTATAATAGCTTTATTATACATATTAAGTGTAAAGGGTATGCTTACAGGGATAAGTATCTGGTCCTTGATAGCATTAACTATAGGATTTATGCTAATGAGATTATGATTTTTTTATTGAAAATCTTGCAGAGATTTGATTGGGGTCTAATATCCCTACCATTAGGTTGGGGATATGCTGACAAATTTTAATTTGCCGCATGTTGAACAAAGTTCAACAGGACGAACAATCAAAAGACAAGGTTTTGTTATTTTGTTTTTAGAAAATTAAGCTTATCTAATAATCTTTTTTTAGGACATATCTTATGCCCTGCTTCGTGTTCATATCTTATATCCTCCACAGTATAGAAAGGATTACCATCATATTGTTCTATTATGGTCGCTATTTTATGTATGTCGTGTCTTTTTATGACAATATATATCAACTTTACCCTGCCTTTTTTTGTTTTTGCATTTACTGTAGTTACTGTATATAATGTTTGTCTTAACTTTTTGATAAGTTCTGTTGCTTCTTTTTTGGTTATTATCCTGACAAGAACTTTGCCTAAAGAAATTTTTTCTTCTAAAATTATGCCTGCATAAGTACCTGCTGCAAATCCAAGCCCATAACCTAAGTAAGAATTAAAATTTGAGAGGTTCATAAGTATATTTCTGATTGCAAATAGCCATATCATAACTTCAAAAAAACCCAGGACAGGAGCTATTTTTTTATACCCTTTTGATACGAATATAAGTCTTAATGTGCCTAAACTAACGTCGATAATTCTTGCCAAAAAGATAAGGAATGGTATCAATAAATATGTTTGTGTATCAAATGCCATGATTTATCTGTTTATCTTTGTATTTAAATAGTTTTTTATTTTTCCTATAGAAACCATTATATATCTTAAGTTCTTTTTTTAATGCATGAAAAAGAGGTTATTGTCTATATTATTTTTATTTTTATTATTTCCTTTAGTGTATGGATTAGAAGCTGAGATGAGTTATACTTTGGATGAAGATAATAGATGTGTAGATACAGGTTTATATGTTTATAGAGGAGATTCTTTGTACATAACTGCAACAGGAAGTATGGACTTTAATAATTCAGGAATAGAGTATGGTCCGAAAGGAAAGGCATTTTATGATTCTGGGGATGAGTTTGACATTAAAGCGCCTTGTGAAAATATCTATAATTATGCTGTTGTTGGAAAAATAGGGGGAAATTGTTTTTATATAGGAAGCGAATTAGGAAAATACAGTTTTTATGAAGGTAAGTTAACTTTGTGCATAAACGAATACGATGTCAGCGATAATGAAGGTAAGTATACTGTTAAGGTAAGTGAGCCGGATTTGACAACCATGATAATTGAGAAGATTGAATGGCCTGTTAATAGGTCCAAAGAATGCATGGATGATAGTGATTGTGATGAGGGGTATTGTAATCATGAATTTGTATGTGTTGAATGCTATAATGATGAGCAATGCAACAGTTCTTATTCTGAAGAAAAATTTTGCAGGGATGATGATGTATATATTAAAAAGATAAACTATAATGGCTATTGTAATATACGAAATTTTTGTGATATGCATGAAAAAGAAGAGATAGTTAAATATCAGGATTGTGATGAATGCTTAAATGGAGAATGTGTTGATGTTAAAGATGATGTTATTGAAGAAGAGCAAATAGTTGAAAATATTACACTCAAAAGAGACATCGATGAAGTGCCTGAAGATTTATCATTAGATATAATTAAATTGCCTGAAAAAAGATTTGAGATGAATTATACGTATGTTTTAGGGATAATTGTCTTTATTGTTTTTCTTTTTGTGATGAAAATAAGGTTTAGGTGATAGTATGTGTTGTTTTATTCTCAATAGAAGAAGTAATATGATTTTTTTATGAATTCTAAATCATTTTAAAAGCATTGCGTCTCCCTGATTAAGGTATTTTATTATCTTTTCTGGCTTTCTTAATAATCTTGAATCTTGACCTTCTTTTTTGTAGAGATTGTAGTCTGATATCATGCCCTCTCTTAATTTATTTATTGCTTTTGGTTCTCCACTGTACGATTTGAAAATTCTTGCAATTTCTATATTTATTAATTTTGCAATATTT
>CAYSVS010000004.1:13661-46714 GCA_964434475.1 uncultured Methanosarcinales archaeon | reverse complement strand
CAACTACCTAATTTTTTCGGTTTTTAGAAAAATCTGCACAACTCCAGTAAAATAATTAAATTAGATGGTGTTGAATTTAAATGGAATCAGAATAATGAAACTTCGATAGGTTTAATTGCTCAAGATGTTGAAGAAATTTTTCCTGAAATAGTTTATACCGATAATGAAACAGGCACTAAATCTATCAATTATGGAAACTTAGTTGCTCCTTTGATAGAATCTGTTAAAGAACTTGAAAAACAGAATAAAGAATTAAGAAAAGATGTTGAAGAGTTAAAAGAAAGATGCGAAAGATAGATATTATTATGGGTTTGATTGTATTTCTTAGTTTAATAAATGTTAGTTATGCCGCTCTAAATGATCTTGATTGTTTGTCTGGTTTTGATGTCCCGCTCAACACCAATAAGATGATCAATTGCCATAGCACATGCAAAAAAGTAACTAATACTGCTTGTCCCGGTTCATCAATTTTCGTTCCTACTAAAACTAGTTCTGAATGGGTTAGTTATTTTCTTGGAAACTATCCTGGTTGTATCGGTATTAGTGATTGCTTTGCATCATTCACTTTAGATACTGATAAGGCTCATGGTCAACCAACATCAATAGCAATAGGTAGTGACGGTTATCCCGTCATTACATACATGGGTCAAAATGATGCTAACTTAAGATTTTATAAATGTAGTGCTGCGGATTGTTCAACTGGTTCAGTAATTAATCTTGACAATAATGTACTAGATGCTTCCATTGTTATAGGCAGCGATGGTTATCCTGCAATTTCTTATCATTATAGTGGGGGAAGTGATTTGAAATTTTATAAATGTAATGCTGCAGATTGTTCAAGTGGTACTGCAAGAACTTTAGATTCGGATGGTATTACTGGACAGTTTACTTCAATTGCAATAATGAATGGAAAACCTATAATTTCTTATTATGATTTGGGAGAAAGTAGATATAACTATTATTTTTGTGCAAATGCAGATTGTTCAAGTGGTACGGTTAGGACACTTGATTTAGTGGGTGGTGTTACTACACGTACTTCTGTGGCAATAGGAAATGATGGTTATGCCATTTTTTCATATCAGGATTGGAATGGCGGTAATTCTAATTTAAAATTTGCGAGATGTAATGACCTTTCTTGTTCATCTGTGACAACAAGAACATTAGATTCTACTGGTTCAGTTGGAAAATATTCTTCAATAACCAAAGGAAGCGATAATTATCCTGTTATTGCATATTCTGATCAAACGAACAATAATTTGAAATTATATAAATGTAGTAGTGTAGATTGTTCGAGTGGCACATCATATACTTTAGATACTTATTATGCAGGCAATCACGACGTATCCATAGCAATAGGTAGTGATGGTTATCCTATAATTGCATACAGAAATAGCGCAGATTATGATTTAAAAATATACAAATGTAATGATGTTGCTTGTTCAAGCGGTTCATCAAAAACATTAGAGTCTACTGGCGATATAGGTTACTTCCCCTCAATAGCCATAGGCGATGATAATAATCCGGTCATATCACATATTGATTGGTCTAATGAAAATTTAAGATTTTTCAAATGTGGCAGTTCGGGATGTTAATTTATTATAATTATCAACTTTAGAATATTAAAACCGTTAAATTAAAAATGTGCTTCACTCCAATTATATCATTAACAATATTTATCAACACCCAATTCTTTCTTTTATATTATTATATAGGATGTAATTATATATGAACATCCTAAAAACAGTTCCCAATTTTTTAATATTAAAAAAGAAGGTGATCAATCATGAAGAGGTTGGCACTGACACAAAGATTGTAGCAAAGCAATTGGATAAAACTTGTTTCTATGTTTTTCAAAAAAGAAGAATCGTATCAAAAAGATATTAAAAATATTAAGGAAAGTGAGGATAAAGATGGGTTGAGTAATTTGGCTAATGCAAAACATATGCGTACTTTGTATCGTGATCTTGAAAAAATGGATAATGGCGGCAAACGAAAAAGAAAGAAAAAGCCAGATATGTTGGAGCACACGGAATTAAAAGCAGATGCAAAAACAAAGAAGATGGTTGATGATTTTGATCTTAAGAAATATGAGAAACTCAAGAAAGAAGATGAGAAAAAAAACAAAGCGAGGAGGAGTATGATTAATTGAAGTACTCAAATAAAACATATCGGGAGTAAAATTTATATAATAAATAAGAATAAAGAATGTATTAAAGGGATTGATTGTGAAAAAACTGGTGAGTTTTGGAATTGCATTGTTGTTTCTGGTTAGCTTTGCATATGCAGATGAAGTTTACCATAGTGCGCAATATATAAGATTAAATGGAGATCCTTCTCATAACTTATCTACTTGGAGAGATTCAGGAGATTATACTAAGATAAATGCAGCTTATCTGTGGAGTTTGGGAAATGTTCCATCAGGAGCAGGAACATTGCCAGCAGTAAATATTCCTAATCTAGATGCTGATAAAATAACTACAGGATCAATAGATAATTCTGTATTCAGCGCATATTCAGATTTAACTGCAGAAGGATATCTTGATAATGATGCTAATGGTGATCTGCTTACAAGAACACAATCAGATTCTAGATTCGTAAATGAAGGGCAAGCAGATTCGATAACTTCTGGAATGGTTAATTTCAATTACGCTGCTTCAGGTTCAGAAGGAGGGGCTGCTACAGGATTAGCTTGCTCAGGAACTTGTGTATCTTCAGGAGAGGTTGATTTTAATTATGCAGCTGGCGCAACCAAAGGCGGCGCTGCTACTTCGGGTGATTCGGCAACAGCATTCTTTTCAACCGGAACAATAGAGGATGCGAGGATAGCATCAACGATTGCAAGAAATTCTGAAGTCACAGAAGCAATCGCAACTAAAGATGAGTGCTCAGAGATAACCGGATGCGTTGTTGGCGCGATAACTGACGGTAACACTGGTTGGAATAATGTTTATGGTTTTATAACAAGCGCGGATGACACAGTTTCAGGCACTGAGTTAGACGGAGTATTTTCAGCGACAGGGATTTTAAGACGAACAGCAGCAGGAACATATTCAACAATAACCGACAGCTCAACAAACTGGAACACAGCATATACACACAGCCAAAATGATGTAGATACTTCTGCAACAAATGAATATCCTCTAGCAGGAAGTGGAATCTCTGTTTCTACGAGAACAGTTAGTCATGCAGATACATCTTCCCAAGCAAGTTCAAACAATGCAGGAAGAACATACATCCAAGACGTAACATTAGATACTTATGGCCACGTTACTGGACTGGCTACAGCGACAGAGACTGTAACAGACACAACATGCGCAGTAACAGATTCATGCAGCAATATTTTATATGAAACTGAACTTGATACATATGCATAACTTAATACTCAGATATCAGATGCAACCATATTAAAATCAGGAGGAGATCTTCAATCCAGCAAGTGGTGCAAATATAATGGAAGCTGAATAGATTGTAATGAAGATGCGCCAAGCGGAGGTTTGAGTTGCACAAGGAGAGCAAGTTCACTTTTTTCTTCAGCTAGTTCAAATTATTATAGTCATGATTGTAATACAGGAGAAATTGCTACAGGAGGGGGTTGTTATATTTATGGAAATTATGGTGCAACGGCTTCAATACCTATGTCAGATTTAAGTGGATGGTCATGCATGCAAATGACAGGTGGCAGTAGAAATATGCAAATCTATGTTGTATGTTGTTCTTAATTTTTTTTATTATTATATTAAATCAAATATGTGCTTCACACTCGCAGCACCCATCATTGAATTTATATTAGCAACATATTTTGTAGCAATTGATCTCTTTATGTTAAGAAATACCTTGCAGAACTAAAAATAATTTAAAGTAATGCTCTCCATTTTCCCTTTTAATAAGTAAGTTACAGTATCTCCGATTAAAAAATAAGTCCTTATAAGTAGTTAGAAAAAACTACAAATAAGGACCCATTGTTGTAAATTTGCGATAAACAACAATGAAATCAATAATACAATTCCTTAAAAAATGTTTCGGTCACATTTCTATAAAATTGCCTTTAAAATACATAAATCACATTTTTTCAAAATGTTCAAAATCAAGAAGCTATATTGAAACATTTAGTGGTCATGCAGATACAGTTCATAATTGGATTAAATCATCTTATGAAGAGGATTTTAAAAGAAGTTTTGAACTTTGTGTTCGTAAAATAATCAAGAAATTAAGAATAATCTCTGCTGAAATTGCAATTGATATAACGCATGAACCATTTTATGGAAAACAAAGAAATATATATATTTTTAATACTCAAAAAGAAAAGAAATATCGTGGAGAATATCAGTACATTACTTGTTGCTTAATCAATAAAGGCAAAGAAATTCCATTAATGGCTTTGCCTGTTCGTGTAGGCGAACAGACAAGACTAACAATTGAATTGTTAGAATATTGTCAATCTCTATTTAAAAGAATCAAATATGTATTATTTGACAGAGGTTTTTATATTGCAGAAGTAATTGATTATTTGACTTCAAATAAAATCAATTATCAAATGTTAGTTCCCAAATTTCAAGGGAAAATAACAAGTTATATAGACAATACAGATAAATTAAATACCTTTGTTCACCAATTAAAATACAGTAAAGATAAATCCACTTGGAAACCTAAAACAAAATTAGTTGTATGTAAAAATATATTTGGATATGATTGGATATTTGCAACCAATATAATATTTAAAACAGGAAAAGAATATGTTTTAAACTACAAAAGAAGGTGGCAAATTGAAACTAATTATCGAGTAGAAGATGAAGCAAAAATAAAATCAAAAAGTTCCAATTATTTGATCAGATTTTTTTATTTCATCATAAGTCAATTATTTCGTTTATTCTGGATTCTACATAAAAAAGAAGAATTTTATGTACAATTTAAGAAATATCTAGATTTAATAGAACAAATATATTTCTTTGATTTAATCAAAAATAAATCTAATTAATGATAAAAACATAGCGATAGCTATGTTAAAATTAACTGATTTTATTCGAAAAAACAAAAAAATCTTAAATATTTTATTGAAATTAAGTTTAATAATACAAATAAAGCCATTTTCTACTTTAAAATACGTGCTATTTTAAATACGTTCGGAGATACTGAGTTAGTCAAAACATTTATATACTGGCACATATTTCATTTAGATTAAAATGGCTAATATAAGACAAAATTGGCTAAATGTACTATTGCCTTTTGCAAATGATTATACTGCAAAGTTTACGGCTAGCGAAATAGCAAGAATAACAAATATTCCTCAAAGGACTGTTTCTCGCAGTTTAGATAATTTGGTCATACACAATTTAATCAGATTTATAATAGAAGGCAAAAATAAGAAATTTCATTTGGATCTTAATGACCAAAGAATAAGAGTTTTAACTAAGCTAATTGAAGATTATAAAGCTCTGGATTTTAGTATTAAAAATAAGAAGATATATCTTATGATTGAGGATTTATTCGAAGAAAGAGATTTAATTATATTTGGATCTTATGCAAAAGGCAATTATAATGATAAATCCGATATAGATATACTTATTATTGGTAATAAATCAAAAAAGCTCTTAGATTTAGCAAGAAATCAACCTAAACAACTAAATTTACATTTTTCTACATTATCTGGATTTGAAAAGCTATTAAAAAATAGAAATTTACTGGCATTAGAAATAATTAAGAGTCATATTATTTTTGGCGATTCTTTTTCTAATTTATGTTGGAAGTTTTATAAAAATGAAATTTGAAAAAGTTAAATGGTGTTTAAACAGAGTAAGGGCATTAGGTTAATTGAAGCTAATGATCTTATTAGTGATAGTTATTTTAAGGAAGCTTTATCTGATTTTAGTATGATTGAAAAATTAAATCAGAAATGGAAAGCTGTAACCTCTTATTATTCTTGTTATAATGCAGTATATGCAATTTTAGTCAAGATTGGAATAAAATGCGAGATACCCGATTGTACACTTGCTTTGATGCAACTACTTGGTTTTGATAAGGCCGATATTCAATTTTTAGAATCTCTAAAAAATGATAGAGTTAATGTTCAGTATTATTTGAAAACTTCTAGTTTGCATATTGATACAAATCAAGTACTTGAATTTCTGAATAAATGCAAACAAATTAGTAAAGATCTTAATGATTATAAAATAAATGAAATTAGAGAAGTATTAAAAAATAAGAGTAATTATAAATAAAAAATATTAAATCAAATATATACTTCACACTCGCAACATCCATCATTGAATTTATATTGGCAATATATTTTGTAGCTTATGATCTCTTTATGTTAAGAAATACCTTGCGGAACTAGAAACAATTTAAAGTAATTCTCACATTCAGTAAATAAGTTAATCAAAATCTCATCTTTAAAGTGTCGATTATAACTAAAAAAGATATAAACGAAACTAATCGCAGTTATATACCTTTAAGGTATAATGGAAGGTTTATATATAAAACCTTAAGTTGTAATAGAAAGGTTTATAAACAAACACACATTTAAGCGTGTATGGAAAAAGAACTGCTTAAAAAATGGAATATCTGGTGGTCTGAAAAAAAAGTTCCAGATTCAAAAAAACGCCATCCTCGCGATAAACTTTTGTCTGAACTGAATAAATTTATGCGTATTAAAGAGGCACTTATACTTTGCGGAGTCAGGCGATCAGGCAAATCAACATTATTGTATCAAATGATTGATTCTTTAATAAAGTCAGGGATTAATCCAAATAATATAATGTATTTTAACTTTGATGAGACTTTGGAATTCAAGGACGAGAAAGCAATCGAATCAGTATATAATTCTTTTTTAGAAATAAATAATCCAAAAGGTAAAAAATATCTGTTTTTTGATGAAATACAGAATATAGAGAATTGGGAAAAATGGATTAAAAAAAATTATGATCTGCACGACGATGACTTAAAGTTCGTACTTACAGGGTCAAATAATTCATTGCTGCAGGACAACCTATCAAAACTCCTTACAGGAAGAATAATCACAAAAAAAATATTTCCTTTATCTTATGCAGAATACCTTGATTTCAAATCTGTTAAGATTGATGATTTTAATATCAATAAACAGGAGCAGTTATTTCACCTAGAAAACTATCTAAATATAGGGGGATTTCCTGAAGCAGTTCTTGAGATAGACCAAGATATAAATGCTCAAAGATTGAAAGAATATTTCAATAATATTTTGTTAAGGGACATTGTTGAACCGCAAAATATACGAGAAGTATCTAAACTGATTGAATTGTCGAATTATTGTATGACAAATATTTCAGCCATATTGAGCTACAACAACATCTCCAAAACAATTGGCTTAAACATAACGACATTAAAAGAGTATTTATTTTTTCTGGAGAATGCGTTTTTGATATTTCAATTGAATTTTGCATCGTATTCGCTCAAAGAATCAATAAGCATACAAAAACCTCGAAAAATATTTAGCATAGATAATGGGTTAAGGAACGCAATCTCTTTTAAATTTTCTGAAGATACTGGAAAATTAGCAGAAAATATAGTGTTTATCGAGCTTAAAAGAAGAGATTATGAAACATATTATTGGTATGATAAAAATGAGGTTGATTTTATAATAAAACACAGAGACAATGCTCTTACCGCCATTAATGTATCATATACAAATAAAATCAATGAAAGAGAAACAAAAGGCCTTATTGAATTCAAAGAAAAATTCAAATCTAAAGTGAAAGAGATGATATTGCTCACCAAAAACATAGAAAAAAAAGAAAAAGGCATAAAATTCATACCATTATGGAAATGGCTGCTTGAAAAGTAATCCTAAGTTATTATTACTGCCACTATGAATCTTCAACAACATCATAATTAACCATCTAGCCATAATTCTTGAAATATGTGCAAAAACAATAGATCAACCTTAAGTTCAAATCAAAAATAAACAATATATTATACTTTAGTTGATTATGTTTCTATTCTTTTTCTTATCTAATAAGTAATTTAAATCAAAACTTTTATATAATACCTATTTAATAAGTTTCTATATTATTTAATAAGTATAATTAATACTTATTGAATAAATAAGTAATCGCACATAGCAAGTATAAAAATACTTACTAAATAAGTTTTAAAGCAAAAGAAACATTTAGCAAGTATAAAAACACTTACTAAATAAGATTAAAAGAGGTTTTACTTATTTAATGGGTAAAAAAAAACTTATTAAAACAGAGAATTTGCTTAATTCTGCTAGTCCTAAAACCCTTAAAAAAATATTGCAAATACATAAACTCCTAAATGAGCTAGAAACAGAGAACAAAGCAGAATTTGACAAGATATTTAGTGAAGAAAACCAGCAATTAGAATTCATTCCAACAAACATATTCAATGATAAATTAGGCATTCTAGAAAGCATAGTAAAATACCTAAAAGAAAACAAACAATTCAAACTTTCTGAAATAGCAAAACTAATTGAGAGAGACCAAAGAACAATCTGGAATACATATGACAAAGCAAAGAAAAAATATCCTAAACAATTCGCAGAAATAGATTCTGAAATCAAAATACCTATTGAAATATTCCATAACAGAAACCTAGGGCCATTAGAAATACTTACTATATTCTTGAAAGAAAACAAGCATATGAAATTCAAAGATATTGCTAATTTGCTAAAAAGAGATCCAAGAACAATCTGGTCATCATACAACAAAGGGGTGAAGAAAAGATGAAAGGCTACAATAAAGTCGCAAAGATCTTCACTTTAATGTTCTTGTTCATGGTGTTTGCAATTGGATATAATGAAATCAATATAACAGGTAAATTAATAGGGCATTATGAATTAACAGATAATCTGAATGTTAGCTCAAAAATAACAATAGGCAATCAAACATTACTGCCGTTAGATACGATAATCAAGTTTGAATTCAATAATCAAACCAAAATAATTGAATTGTCTGAACTTAATATAACGCAAGGATATGGAGAATACTATTACGAAGAAAGATTAAGCGATTCAGGATCAGGCTTTGGGTTTGAAGGAACAAGAGAAGATATTGTTGATATCTATTTTGAATATGTACTAGATAATGAAACAATAATAGGTAATGTGAATAAGAACACAGCGCACGAGATTAATTCTTCGATAAACATAACAAGAGTTTGGCAAGGCAATGAAATGTTGGATGAATCAATATTGATAATAGACAATTCAACAATATCAACTAATTATTCTAAAATAAGTTATGGATTTGGTGCAGGATATTATACTGATGAAACAGCAACATTTGAATTAAACGAGATATTTGACAAGCCAGAAGTAGATGGAATTTATGACATAAAAATAATTTTAGAATATAATGATACGATAATCAAGCAATATTCTGAAAATGTTACAGTAGAACACATTGAATATTATAGTGATAATGACTTTGATGGTTTCTTGAACAATACTGATTGCGATGATAATAATGCAAACATTAATCCTAATGCTACAGAGATATTGTATAATGGATTGGATGATGACTGTAATTCATCTACTTTAGATTATATTGATGATGACAAAGATGGATATGATAACAACACAGATTGTGATGACAATAATAGTGAAGTACATCCTAACAGAGCAGAGATATTGTTCAATGGCATTGATGATGATTGTAATGCAAATACATTAGACAACCCTTATAATTACACTAAAATAATAGAAGCTGAAGACATAATAGATGATTCTGGCAAATGGATAAAAGTAGAAGATAGCTTCTATTCAAATGGATTTGCAGTTGTTTCAAGCACTAATAGAACTAAACTAAGTTTTGATTTTACTGCTGAGAATATATTCTTACTTACAGAAAAGAGATTTGATTACGGAATTCTTGAGATTAAGTTAGATAATTCTACTAACTTAATAGACTTATATGACCCATATATTTCAGAGAATGAGATTATTGAGATTGCTGCTAACTTAGATAATAACACACACCACTTAGAGTTTACTGTTACGGGCAATAAGAATCCTTTATCACAAGGATATTATTGCCTTGTTGACAGTTTTGTTTCAAGGGAGTATGTTGAATTGAATTATACTTTAAATAAGACAATAAACCAGACTCTAAATGTAACAATAAATGAAACTGTTAATGAAACAATATTATCATCAGAAGAAAAAGTATATCCTAATTATGTGAATTATGATACATACAACAGTTATTTATCAAATTATACGAATAATTTCTGCGCTGCTATTAACAGATATACGCAAGGAGATTTCTCTGCGAAACTAGAGTTTGATGCTGTTAGTGATGCAGAGCTTTGTTTGTATGCTACATTATGGAAGAATGAAGAAGTAACTAACTATGTTTCTAATGGGAATGATACAATAGAATTTACAGTACACAAAGGCTGGAACTGTGTTGATGTTTCTAGCTTAATGGATTCTGAAAAAGTTACTTTAGAATTAACCGGACAAGATATAGCAGGAGAAAAAGGACCGTTCGCATGCTACAAAGGAATGAGCAATCTAGATTATAGACCATACTTGAGGAGAAATGAGTAAAGCAAATATCAAACGGATAGCGAATGTTTTGATTTTGATAGTTTTACTTGTGATGAATGCAGGAATGTTTGTTGCAGAGAGTGGAGGGTATGAGATACAGACATTTGATGAGGATGCTATTGCGTGGAGTTATACAGGCAGCAATAAATACGAACAAGTAGAAAGTGTACAAGATAGTGATTACATTTATGTTACAGGCAATACAGGAGGTACTTCATCAGATTCAGAACTACAAAAAATTAGAAAGTCTGATGGCCAAATTATGTGGACAATTACAACAAACAGTTATGAGTATGGAGGCATTGTAGCGGATGCTGATTATTTGTACATATCAGGCAGTTATGAGTTTACAAATCCTAACTGCTTGTTTATTGAAAAAAGGAGCAAATCAACAGGGAGTTTAATTACTAGTTTTGACAACGACGGAAGAGTTAAATATTGTCCAAATGATTATGATCTCGGTTTCCAAGCCATAGATGTTGACAGCAATTATATTTATGGAGGAGGAGTTTATGGAGTGGATGGTATTCGGAATTATGCCATGATTCTAGAAAAAAGAGATAAAAGTACTGGTGCACTGATAAAAAGAATAACAAACAACCCTACAGTAGAGCTAGATGCGATAAGGGATTTAGTTATTGATAGCAATTACATATATCTTGCAGAATGGCAAGATACTGTTTGGAGGATTGAAAAAAGATATATATCAAATTTAGGCCTTGTAGCAGATTTTGGTACAGGAGGAGTAATAACGGTGAGTGATGCTACTCTTAATAGTATAACTGCGGATCCATCATATATTTATACATATGGATCTCCGAGGATAGAAAAAAGGAATAAAGGAGACGGTTCACTAGTGTGGTTTAAAACAGACGCAGGTTCCCAATATTTACCGGCTGGAAAAGCAATAGCAGTAAGTGATAATGCAGTATATAATGTTGCAGATAACTTACTTCAAAAAAGGAGTATAAGTACAGGAAATGTGGCGTGGCAGGATACTCCTAGCCAAAGATTAATTAGTGTTATTGTAGATAAAGTGGGAAGTGATCCTTATTTATATATAGGAGGTATGCAATACCCTAATAAATATGTTGAAAAACGTGGCAAACCATTACTTGCAAACGGACAACAATGCACATCAGATAGCGACTGCACAAGCGGAGATTGCAATCCTGCTGCAAACGGAAACAGTTACTGTACAGCAAGTAGCTATGAATGCGCATATACAAATGGCAACGGAATGAACACAGGAAACTATGAATGTTACAATAATGATGTATATAGGTGTAATGGAGAAGATACTATAGCAATATATACTGATTGCGGTTCTGCAAACAGCATAGACAGCGACGGAGGAAACTTCCCATTAGTTGGAGGATATGTTACAGATTATAATGATGCGTGTTCAGGTTCATCATGCACTTCAACAACAAGAAGAGATTATTGTACAGGAGACACATTAACAGATTATTTAGCAAACGGTGCATCGTATTCTACAGCAGCGACAGATTGTAATACGTATGACACTTGTGTTTCAGGACAAACCACATTTAGAGATTATTATTGTTACAATACTCTTAATGATTATTGTTCATATACTGATAGAGACAGAGACACCAGCAGCAGTTATTGTACAACCAGTTCAGGAGCATGCGATGCGCAAACATGGATAGCGACATTAGGCACAGGAGGAAACTTGTGCTGCGGAGATGATTCAACATCAGATGATTGGTCAACCTATTCAGGGACATTAAGTTCGTCAACATCGCTAAACTGTAGAAGATGCCTTAATGGAGCAGATCAAGGCACTTCATCATTGATAGGTAATGGCAACTTACAAGGAAGTGGAACAACTAGAACTTGTTATTATGGAAATATTGAATGTACTGCATCAAGCGCATCCGACGGAGATGCTTCAACCGTCTACGGATGGGGTTATTATACTGGCAATTTGCAAACTTCAACAACAATTGACTGCAGAAGCGGAGCTGCTACCTGTACAGATGGAACTGCTGCAAGCGACTCAATAACTACACTATACGGAAATGGTTATGTTTCAGGTGCAACTTGCTATCATGGAGACATTACATGCCAGAGTGGAAGCGAAGCTAACGGCGCAACATGTACATTAGACGCAACAGACATCTGCGGCAACGGAGTTGCTTGCCAGGATTGCTCTCCTTATGCAAGACAATCTACAAGCGTTTGCTACACAGACTGCGCAAACGACGACAACAAATGCGCTACAGGATATCACTGTGATGGAAGCTCTTGCTTAGCAGATGTCAGCAATGGTGGAAGCTGCGATGAGAACAGCGACTGCACAAGCAACAACTGCAGAAAAGAAATCGACTCAAGCAACTATTACTGTGCTGCAACAAATAAAGAATGCTCAGAAAATAATGCAGACCATCAAGGTTACGATACAAGCGATGTTGGAACCAATGGTAATTCTGATTACTTATGCTCTGCGCAAGACACTTGGCATAGATGCACTTCATTAACACAATGTGATGAATATGCTAACAAATACTGTGATGGTGCAGGAACTTGGGTAGCAGGTTCAAGTGATGGAGTAGATGCTCAATGCGGAGTATGTAATGTTTGCGGAGGAACATCATCAAACAATGACGGAGATGTTAACTGTAATGCGTTTGTTTCAAGAAATATGGAAGATCTAGGAGAATGTACTTATACAGGAGATGGGTGCATAGGAGATGCATGCGCTTGCGATGGAGCAGGAATTTGTAAACTGCATCTAGGACAAAGCTGTACAAATGATGAGCAGTGTGCAGCATACACTCCTGGACAAGAGTATGGCAGCTGTGATAATGAATACGGAATAGGAAAAAACACAGATCAAGACGTTTGCTTCAACTGCTCAATATGCGGAGATGGTATGGCATTATGTTCAGATTATGACAACACATGCCAAGACGGATGCGGAATTGAAAGTGATGAATGTGATGATTATCTACCTTACACTTGTACGCCTGATGATTATTATTGCCATGGATTATGCGGAAAGTATGATAGGGATGATGATCAAACATATTGTGAAGATTCCACAGGCTGCACTTTACATTACTGGACGCATTCTGGTGAAAAATACCCTATAGGAGATTATCTAAATAACATAACAGATGAATGCTGCGGAGACGATACAGGAGAATACTATGCAGGACCAGAAAACGGAAAAAGCTGCAATGGAATAGAAACAGGATGCTGCGATAATCCTAATGATTTCCTAAATCAATACGGACAGTGTGTTGAAAGTTGTGATGAGATTACTGGCGTGTTTACAGCAGCAGATTGTAATGGCGCAGGAGAATTCTCATTGATGTCTATAGCGAATGAAACCGGCGGAATATATAATGCGCACGCAGGCATGCAATACAATTTAACCAATCAAATATGCGTTTCAGGATTTAATTTAAGCAATGCATGTGAGGATAATTTTGGAGGGGTATTGTCACTGAACAATTATACGAACGCACACGCTGAATTGTACCATTACTCAACATATAGTTGGGATGTTTGCCTGCATGCAGATGATAAATACGTTGAATGCAGCTATGAAACTAAATCAAGCAATGATGCACAGCAGGATTGTGTTGATGCAGGATATGAATATTGCATGGTGACAAAATCAAACCTATCAAGCACAAATTCACATATAACTGCTTGTGAATATGCATTGCCTTACAGCACACTAGTATGCTGTAGATTGACAGAGCAATCCACTCCAGACAATGATCCTGCAAACTGTACAGCAACAGATTGGGGAAGCGGCTGCGGATTCAACTGCTATGGTCCTACAAATGATTTTAGTTTTTCAGATGCATATGAAGAGACAAAATACGAGCCTAACTGCTGCGGTGATGATGCAACAGAATATTATACAGTATGTGAAGGAGCGCCTAACACAGGACAAACTTGCCAAGCAACATACGACAGCTGCTGTAATGATACGAATGACTGCGTAGATAATTCAGGAATGTGTTATTCTGAAGGGGAATGCAGTTTAGGATTTGGTTATTCAGTGTGTAATACTGGTGATTGGCAGGACTCAGATACAGACTCAGCGTCATGTTCAAGCTGCGGATTGAATTGGGTATCAGGCGGAGAAATTGTAGCATTCGGAGAATATAGCACAGGTACAGCCTTAAGCTGCTGTGAAGATGATGATGGAGAAAATCACAGGATATGTGAAGGAGCGCCTAACACAGGAACAAGCTGCGGTGCAGAAGCTGCTTGCTGCAATAGTCAATTTGACTGTATAAACAGCACTAATCATTGTATAGATAATAACACAATAGCTTATGAGATGAACAATTCTTATTGTTTAGAGGGACTATGGTATGACCCAGATCTAAACGAATCATATTGTGAAGCAGAACCAACATTTATGTGGTTTACAGCATTATCAAGATGCTGTCAGGATGACCATCATGAATTTATCAGATATTCAAACGGAACTGCAAACGATGCAAGTGTTGGATGCTGCGATGATGCAACAGATTGTGTGTATAATACAATATGTTATGATTATGGACAAGCGCATCCAGTATATGGCGATGTAACTTGTGGAGATAATAGCAGTTGGTATGGTGGAAAAGGGAATTGGACTCAAATAAATTATCCTGAAGGTGTTTATGAGCCAGAAGCAGCAGGATTATTCGGCATGCATCTGTTTGAATTCAACATCACATTTGAAAACTATACAACATATAATGGTAATATAATAGAGTGTGTGATAGAAAGATCTGACAACAGCCTATTTAGCTTAAACAAGACAACAACAACAATAATTGAAGGAGTCGAATATCTTAACTACACTATAAAAATAACAGATCCGATAGATAAAAACAAGCCATGGCTGGTGCATAACTGCTCAATATTCTCGCAGAATGAGACATTAAAAACAGACAACCAAGAACATAGAGATAATGAAAACAATAAAGCTGAAAACAAGAGAATATATGTTCACGATAATGAGTGGTATGGTTTTGACAATGACTATGATGACGCTTTCAACGCTTGGGAATGTTGGTTAGGACAAAAAGGAGAATATCTGAACAACACAGTAAAATGCGATTATGACGGAGATGTTGTTTTTGCAATGAACATGTATAAAGACATAAAAGTAGAAGGCAAATGCTCAGACGGCATAGATAATAACGCAGACGGATATACTGACTTTGATGATATAAGCTGTAATGGCATAACATATGGAGCTTTCAATTATACTGCAAGGCATAGCGAATTAGCAGAAGTGATTTCATACTTTAATCCTATAAATCCTAAAGTGCCAGGATTCATGCCTTTGGTATGGTTGTTCATGTTTACATTAACAAGCATGCTAGCATATAGCGTTAACTCAACATTATCAAGAAAATACATTACATCAATAACTGCAGTGATATTGTTCGGTTGTTTCATAATAAATGCATTTACAGTTATGGCTGCTTATGATATTACCCCGTGCAATGGAAACATCTGCCAAGGCACAACATCAGTAGGAGGGAAAACATTAAGCTATTATTATACAGAGCATGTACAACCTAATGGCAAATTCAAGATATTGTTTGACAGTGGATATTCTGTCGGTGGACAAGCTTTCGGAAGAGCTATAACAGATATGCCTACATTTTCAACTTATGGAAGATATAATTATACTGCTGATCCTGTAACATATCCATATGATACTGATACTATTCTAGATTCAAGCACAACATACAAGACAACAGCCCCTTCAGGAAATACTGGATGGGATAAGATAGTTATGTATGTCAATCTAAATAGTGCTGCAGAAATATTGCATCACTTCAACATGAGCATAGTACAATATGGAGGAACTGGAGATGTGCTGAATAATGAATTGTATGTTGACAGCAATGCACCTTCAAATGATGATGAAAGCTCAACTTATGCAGACATAGGATTGAATTATCCTTGCGCTGATGCAGTAGATAATGACTTAGACAATTACTTTGACTGCAGAGATATCAATTGTGATGGAGAGATAGGAAATGTTGGATCAAGTGCAGTATGTGAATACGGAACAGAGGTAACTTGCAATGATGGCTTTGATAATGATGGAGACGGAAAGATAGACTGCGCTGATCCTGATTGCGATGGCAAGCTAGGAGGACCAGGAGTTTATTGCGAGTACGGACAAGAGGGTAAAGCAGCCAATTATCCAACAACATGTAAAGACAGCTTTGATAATGATAGGGACGGAAGAACAGATTGCTACGATACAACAAATTGTTGGGGACAAGGAGGAATAAACGATGATCCTGTTAACCATCCATGTCCAAGTGTAGAGCTTAACTGTAGTGATGGCATAGATAATGATTATGATAATGGACAAGGAGTCATGGATACTGATCCTAACACAGGAAAGGATTGCAGGGATTATGACTGCGCAGGAAATCCTAACTGTCCTGCTAAAGAAAATAGGCTGGCTGACGGCACTATAAATGATTCGCAATGCTTTGACGGAATAGATAATGATCTTGATTATATAATAGATTGTGCAGACATAGATTGCTTGGGTGCAATTAATCCAGACACAGGTCTAACATGTGCACAGCAAGAGTTTAACCTTACATTAGGCTATCAATATTGTAATAATGATCAAGATGATGACGGAGACGGGCCAAAGGATTGTGCAGACAGTGATTGCAATCAGAAATTTGGTAATTGTGGACCTTGTCCAAGCGTAGAAAATATAACATACGATTCATGTGCAGATGGCACAGATAATGATAGGGACAGTAATATAGACTGCGATGATAGTGATTGTTATGGGATGCTAGGAAGCTTAACATATGCTGCAACATGCGAAACTTCAGAAGATACAGATGCATTATGTTCAGATGGATTTGATAATGATAGAAGCGGAAATGCAGATTGTAAAGACTCCAACTGCAACACTAAACTAGGACCATACGGAGTTGCATGCGAATATGGCACAGAAACAACATGCAATGATGCAATAGATAATGATCAAGATAATTATGTGGATTGTATAGACAATGATTGCTTTGGTGTAGGAAGCTGCCATGCATTAGATTGGAATCCTAATGGAGCTTGCATCAATGTGCCAAGCTATCAAACAAAAAATTTGGTTTCTGAAATACAAGTCAAACAAAAAAGATACAGCAGAATAAGCACAACACACACCATAGAAATATTTAATCAAAATGGATTAGCATATACTAGCTATAACATATACATAGGCGAGAATGGCGCTCAAAACTATCCTTTTGATCTTACCAATTGCGTATTAAATGATACAACAAGATTTGAATGGTTGCCTGAAAACGGAGATACAGGAGTTATAAAAAGCAAGAAAGACACTACGTTCTATGGAGAAGATATAAAATTAACTTGTACATTAGATGCTACACCAGTAGCTTCAGAAACTTATTTAATAGATCTGCTTACAAGAATTGACGATGTTAGCACGCCAAGCACAGGAAACACATTCACTGCAGCTTCATTAGAAGATACTGCGCCAACAATTTCAGAAATAGAGATTGGCGGAGAATTAGGCAATAATGTGAATGTTACCTATGGAAGCTCAATAGCATTCAGAGCAATCCCAAGCAATGATGCAAGCGGAATATGCCAATGTACATTCGATCTTAATGGTGCGCAACATTCAACATCAGGCAATGGAAATTGCATCTATACAGAAAACAATTATATCACTGACATTGATTCATTGCAGATAAAAGCAACTGCAGAAGACGGAGCAGATAATATAGGAGCAGAAGGAGGAACAAGAACAATAGCAGTAAACGTCCAGCCAATAGCGCAATCTATCAGTGTAGACAAGACTAAGCCGTTCTATAGATCAACAGAATCATTAAAGATAAACTCAAGCTTTATCACAGCAACAAATAATGTATTCAATGGTAACTGTAATGTTGCAATCTATAATTCATCAAAAGAATTCAATGAAAGTTTCACTGTAAACAAAGAAGGAAGCAACAATATAGCTTACTGCAACAAGACAATAGATTTAACAACATTAAATGACGGAATGTATTTTATAAAAACAAACATAACAGACAATGACAATGATGCAGCAGAATCGAATTTTGCTGTGTTCTATGTATGCAACAACCTATCAAGCAAAGGCGATGGCTGGAGCTGCGCGTTTGCAGACTTTGACCAGGACGGAGCTGTAGAAGGAATATTCACTGAATTATATGGAACAACATTAACTTGCGATAATTGTCCAGACACATATAACCCAGATCAATTAGATACTAATGCAGACGGAATAGGTAATATTTGCAGTGATTACGAAAATCCTAAAGTAGAGAATCTTACTATTACAAACAACACGTTAGTGCAGCACGATATAGTAAACATAAGCGCAAATGTTACTGATGACAGAGAACTAGACACAGTATTAGTAAACATAATCTATCCTGGCGGATTTGTTAATAATAGCTTTGTTGCAGCCAATATATCTGACATATATACATACTCATTCACAGACACGATGTTAACAGGGCAATACAATGTAACAATAATAGCAAATGACACTTTCAACAATATAAACAATACTGAAAAAATAAACTTCACTGTATCAACATATCCTGGATTCGGGAATACTACAACAAAAATAATATTGCCTGAAGATAGAGCAAGCTATTATGAAGGCAGTAATTTCAATCTAAGCGTACAGATAAATTCAACAGGCAATGTAAGTAATTGCACTGTAAAGATATATCCTATAAATACAACAGTAATAACAGCGTTAAAAAATAACAAGACGATAATTGAACTAAATGATTCTTCAACAATCCTAAAATTCACGATGAACGCAACCAAATTCGGATTCAGCGACATAGGAGCACAAACAAGCTGCTGGTATGGTGGAAGCAGCGAAGATACAGTACATAATATAGAAGTTAATCTTTGCGGTAATGGAGATATAGATTCAGGAGAAACATGCATAACATGTCCAAAAGACGCAGGATGCATGAGAGGCTATAATTGTCTAGTCAATGGAAGCTGTTCAATAGAAGAAAATACGAACTGCAACAACGACGGAATATGTCAAGCGAATGAAAGCTGCAGCTGTGCTGATTGTGATGGCGAGCAAGATGGATGCTATTACGGAGATGTATGCAACTTAACACAAGAAAAATGTGATTGTAATTATATTTCTGATGGAATATGCCCTACGCAAGATTATTACTGCAGGATTTTGGATCCTGACTGTACAAACTTATGCGGTGATGGAACAGTAGACGCGGGAGAAACTTGCCAAACATGTCCAGATGATGCAGGATGTACTGATGGATTAGTATGCCAAGAGAATGCAACCTGCGGATTAGTGAATATGGCACAATGCAACAATAATGGAATCTGTGAAGTTAATGAAACTTGTAATTGCTCTGACTGCTATGGGAAACAAGACAGCTGCATGTTTGGGTTGATATGCAGCAGCACCAATGAGTTATGCAGCTGCAATACTGAAGTTGATTTCATATGCCCTACAGGAGATGAATATTGCCAGCAGTTTGATCCAGATTGTCCGCAAGTATTATTTTCTATAGAGCATAATGCTACAGGCACATTGCATAAGAATGATCTTGTGCTGATAACAATGAATGCGACAGTAAACGGACAAACATCAAACTTTAATTATAAGGATATAAGTTTAGATATACCATTATATGATGATGCAATACACGGAGATGATTTAAGTAATGACGGGAAATATAAGATAGAGTTTGTCATAGTGCCAGGAATGTTTGACAATTATTCTATAGAAGGTTATTTCAAAGATATAGTTGGAGTAGTGGGAAGGATAAACGGAACCAATTATCTGAATATAAGCAGTCCAGAAAGGGATGTTAAGATAACAGACATAGTAATATCCAACACAACAAGCATGACAACAAAAACAGTATATGTAAATGCAAGCGTGACAAACACAGGAACACAGGATGAAAATAATGTCGTAGTAAAATTGTATGTTGATAATATAGAAAAAGACAGCCAGACAAAATTATTGAGTACAGGAGAAAAAAGAAAAGTAGAATTTAGCTATACTGCAGACACAACCAGCTTTGATAACATAGAAGTGAGAGCATCGCAGCTTCCTATGGAGACAAACACAAAAGATAACATGGCAAAATCTAAAGTTCCGATTAACCACAGCTTTGACAGCAATATAAGCATAAACATAAACACAGACGGACAGTTCTTATGGATAAATGATACTTTTGATGTGAACGTAAACATTACCAACACAACAACAAGCATACAAAATGTGAATGTAAGTATACAGATACAAGAACCTTATCATGAAAGCTTAAACAATACTAAAAAAGTCAATCTTGCAAACAGCAGCCATAAATTTACTGTAAAAGCAAAGCAGCCAGGGTTGTTTATCAACTATAAAGTTAAAGTAGAAGCAGGCAAATATTATTATGAAAAATTGTTTAACTCAAGCATACAAGGATTGGACCAGCAGCCGCCAGTTATCACCATAAGCAATGGAGAAAAATATGTTGCAACAAAAAATTATACTGTAATAGGAACTGTTTATGAGTCAGGATCAGACGTTGAAGTAAACAACATAAGCTCAATAACAGAAACATCAGATTATAATGCAACAATAAACCTAAAATCTGGAAACAATACAGTTATAGCTTTAGCAAAAGATGAGTTTGGCAATACAGTTTATGAATATAGCTGGATATTTTATTATAATGGTACACCTATGGTTTTGGACGTAAAAGCAGAGCCTAATGCAACTAATCAAACAAAAACAGTAAACATAAGTGCAAGAATAATAGATCCTACAGGAGTAGAGAGTGCAATAGTAAGAATAACATATCCAGTAACTGAGCAAGCAATAGAGTATAATCTTGAAAACTATACTGAAGAAAATTATCAATTGTTGTTCAACAATACTTTGATGACTGGAGTATATAATGCATTGATAATAGCAAACAACAGTGCAGGATTGGTCAATGACAGCGAAAGTGTTAACTTTACCATATTAAACACAGGTGGAAACAGCACAATAAAGATACTTAACCCTTTGAACAATACTATAATCAACAGAAGTCAAACATTTAATGTTGTTGTTAATGCAACCGCATTAGAAGGCAACTTAAGCTATTGCAACATAAGCATATATTATGATGAAACAAAATTCAACAACAATAATGGAGACTCGAAATATATAGGAAATTTAACAGAAGACCAAAACAACATTACAACATTTAACATAACAGCTATAGGCGGAGGAAAAGCCAATATAACAGCAGCGATATTCTGCAGAAGCGGAAGCACCAGCCAGGATAAAGTGCAGAACTTAAGCTTATTTGGTTATCCGCCATGGGACAGTATAATTCCTCCGTACGGAATCTATGAACCTTATGCAGCAGGATTGGCTGGAACTCATTTGCATACTTTCTTTATTGATTTCAAAAATCTAAGCTTATTTTCAACAGAGACATTAGAATGTGTATTCAGGACAGGAAATGATACAAAGACAATAAACATAACAGGAATAACAAAAATGTATGAAGATTATTCCTTAAATTATACAATTACAACAGCAGACAAAATAAATTATAATGTAGATAATGGCGGCTATCTGCCTTGGGCTTTGCTGAACTGCAGTTTGAAGAGCAACGGAAATATAACATATAATGAGACAAAAAACAACAGGATATATGTGCACAATAATAGTTGGACATTGGACGATGTAACAAGAGCCATAAGCTGTAAGAATGATAACAAATTCCAGTTCATGAACAACACTGCATCATGCACATATGAAGGAGACCAAAGAAGAGCATTGAGGACAAAAGGCGGAGCAAAGGTTGAAGGAAACTGTAAAGACGGAATAGATAATGACGGCGATGGAGCAATAGACTGTGATGATGATGACTGTATAGGAATATCTGATCCGCATTGTGACACAGATTTCAGCAACAGGTATTTCGTAGGATTCGGACCTACAAGTCTAGCCATAGGAATCGAAAGCATAACAAATTTAATCACAGGAGCTGTAACTTATGCAGATACAGATAATTTACATTCAGGTACAACAGGAACCAAGACAAATACTAATTACATAAATACGATAAACCATAAGCCAACCGGACAATTTAAGATAAGATTGACAAAAACAAGCGGTAGGCAAAGCGGACCTTTCACAATAAGCATAAAGAATTTACCTGATGTAAAAGCCGCAAATTACTATGGAACAATTCCAGGAAATAAATCACTGCAGATAACAAATGTTGCAGACGGAGTATATACTGTAGGTTATAGTTGTTATAGCGGAGATTGCAACACCGGCGCCATAGATGTTGTTTTCAACATTACGTTTGATGAAGCTAAGATAAGCAGCAGCTTCTCAAGAGAAATAGAAGTGGCAATAGCATATAATGGCGAAGAGGATTCTACTCAAACCAAGTTCAGGATATACTTTGACAATGCTGCATTGAGCAATGATGACGAATCTGAAACTGCAAGCTTTAGCGGACAGGTTTGTGCGGACAGCAGCAATAATGATCTGGACATGGGCAATAATATTTTAGGTAAAACAAGTTTGGATGATAATAAAGATTGCTATGACATAGACTGTAACAATAGCATAGGACCTTTGCAAAATAATTTCTTTACTTCAAAGCAAGCAGAATGCAATTATCAAAATGAAAGCAATTGTACTGATGAGTATGATAATGATTGGGATTCAAACATATATGATGCGTTTGATAGAACTGATTGCCACGATATAAGCGATTGTTTCAGGCAAAGTGATAAAGGATGTCCTGAGGAAGAGAACATAAGCAAATATAGTTGTGCAGACAGCATAAACAATGATTGGGATTATGTATCTGGACCTTATGACATAAGGCCAAACAGCGAAGCTTATGGTGTTTACGGAGTCATAGATCTGTATGACTGCAAGGATCCTGACTGCAACATGAGCATCGGAAGCTTGACCAATGATTCCTTGTTATGCGAATATGAGTTTGAGCTTAATTGTAATGATGGCTTCAACAATGACGCGTTCCAGAAAGCAGACTGCGACATAGACACAATGGCCAATTCAAAAACATTGCCTACTTTCAGTTCAGCAGAGTATGACTGTCAAAAACATTGCAGGAGTGTTGGAGTAACACAAGAAAAAGGCAATAATTGTTCAGACAACATAGACAATGATTATGATTATTATGAATTCAGCCAAAGGCCTGGAACAACTGATTATCTTTATGGTACGCAGAATACAAGCTATGGCGCAGGAATAGATTGCAGATGGGTAGATTATGAACCTGATGAAGATTGTAATCTTACTGAATTGACATTTGCAGACGGCAGTGGAAGGTGTGAGCTTGCGTATGAATTAACATGTAATGACAGCTTTGACAACGACAGAGATAGGGATGCAAATACTATGTATAAACCAGGCTGGAGCAATAATGAACAAGGGCATGAGTTATTTTATGGAACGAATTTCACATACAGCGGAGATTATGACGATTATAATTGTAAATATGAAATTGTAGTGCCGAACAAAGAGAGCAACCAAAGCGGAATGTGTAATGCAACATACTGTCCTGCAGAATACAACTGGTGCTATGATAGTGTAGATAATGACATGGATAATTATCTTGCAAACGGACTTACATTAAACAATGCAGGAGGTGCAGGAATAGATTGTGCAGCGCCAACTGCAAACTATGATGTTGATTGCAACAACACATACATAAATGTTTCAGGAGAAGGTATTGGACAGTGCCAGCTTGGAAAAGAAACAAATTGTATGGACAATTTTGACAATGATAGAGACCAATTGGATGCGACAGGATGGTCGTATAAAAATGACGGATATAGGACATTCAATCTTGGAGCTGATTGCAGTGATTATGACTGCTATAATAATGTCAATGCGGACGGAAACTTCGGTAACGGCACGCATAATTTCTCGTGTGCTATAAATGAATACAGCGGCGCAGATTACGGAAACAAAGGATATAATCCGCAGCCAACCTGGTGCTTTGATGGAATAGATAATGATCTAGATGGAATATTTGACTGCGATGATCCTGATTGTTATGGAGTTTATAATCCTGCCACAGGAAAAACATGTGAGCAGACAGAGTTTGACCAGGCATTATACACATTAGGATTGTCTGATCATTATTGTAATGATGTTTTTGACAACGATGAAAGAGCAGGAGATAATGTTCTGAATACTTATCCTCCGCTAAAAATGGATTGCGATGATCAGGATTGTCATCAACAGTTCGGAAATTGCGGACCTTGCCCAAGCATAGAGAATACTACTTGGAACAGCTGCTTTGATGGAATAGATAATGATCATGACGGAAATATAGATTGCGCAGATACAGATTGCAACAATATGCTCAAGAACAGGCAAGGATTCACTTGCACACAGACAATATCTGAAAATACAACATTTTATTGCAGCGATAGCGTTGACAATGATAATGATGGAAATACAGATTGCAGGGACGGGAATTGTAATAATGTTATATTCAGAGCTGATGGTAAAGTGTGCAATTATGAAGCTGTTGAAGCAACATGTAATGATAATATAGATAATGATCTTGATGGCAAAATAGACTGCTATGATGAAGATTGTTATGCAATCTGCGAAATTGCAGCAATAACAGGCACAGGAACAATAAGCCATGATGCAGAAAACTTAAGCAGTACAATGACAGGCGGATTAAACAGCAAACTAAGCATAACAAGCTACACAAGAAGGTTGAAAAAAGGCAATGATTATTATATTACGTTCAGCTATAATGCTGAGGCTACAAATGCTGCTGACATATTCATAGGAACAGCTGCTAATCCTTTGCCTAATGCCGCAGATATAGCCAATGCACAGATTATCTCATCTTCACCTGCCGGATGGAGCTTTACAGAAAAGAATCCAACAAGCGGATTTGTATTGGCCAGCTATAGTGGATCATCTACTTCTATGTTTAGCATAACAGTAATGATACCTTCTGCTAATGTTGTTTTAAATGATACAAGCTATGGCATCTTAGCAGGAACACAGCAATTTACAGGAGAACAAACATTGAATATAGAAGTTGTAGACAATAATGCGCCTGTGATGAATGGGATATTTATCGAACCAAGCGATGGCTTATTAGAGAAAGGAGACGCATTGCAGATATTGGTCAATGGTTCAGACCCTATTATTGAAAACCAAGCAAGAGAAGGAAGCATAGCTTATTGCGTAATAAATATAACAGGACAAAAAGCGTATTCAACAACTGTAAACAACTGCAAATTAAGCTATGGTATAAATGAAGCAGGAACCTATAATGTTAAAGCGTATGCATATGATATAGCAGGAAACAAAGGAAATGTTATAGAGGATAATATCACTGTAAAAATAATTCCTAAATTCAACCAAACAACAAAGCTTAACAGAACATATTATAATGGTTCGATAAATGTACTAGATTCGATAAGCGCGTACTTTACTGCAGACAACATAGTTAACTGCAATATAGAGATATTGGATGAAAATGACAATACAGTATATGCTAACAACTTTGGAGACTCAAACAATATTTGCACTAAAGCAGTAAGTCTGCCTGCAAACATATACAATAACGACAGCATGTATTTCATTAGGATAAATGCGACTGATTCTAACAATTACAGCGTAGTCAGTGATAAACAGTTGTTCTTTGTGTGCAATAATGCATCGAGCAAAAGCACAGGATGGAGCTGCGCATTTATGGATATGGACATGGATGGATATACAGAAGGCATATCAAGTAATTTCTTTGTTGGAAAAACTTGTGATAATTGTCCAAGCATATATAACCCTGACCAAAATGACAGCAACGCCAACGGAGTTGGAGATGTGTGTGATTCTTGCGGAGATGGTGTAATTGATGCAGGAGAAAACTGCATCACTTGCCCTGATGATGCAGGCTGTTTAAGCGGACAGATATGTCAAGGAAACGGAACATGTGGAGATACTGGACCTAGTAACTGCAACAACGATAATATCTGCGGATTTAATGAAAGCTGTGATTGTGCGGATTGTAATCTAAAACAGGATGGATGCAGCATAGGATTGCAATGTGATCCAAGCATGGAAAAGTGCAGCTGCAATAATATAAGCGATGGCGTATGCAGCGCGTTTGATCCTGTATGTGTCTTGATAGATCCTGACTGCTGCGGAGACGGCATATGTCAGCCAGGAGAAACTTGCGAAAATTGCCCTATTGACTGCGGAGTTTGTCCAGGAGAAGTTAGCACTGCACCATCAGGATCAGGAGCAGGTATTGGGGGATATGTAAGTGGATGCGCCTATATGACTCCATTAGTTTACTTATCGCAGGGAGAAGAGTTTAATTGGAACATAAACTGCATGGAGATGTATGGGGCTAATGTAGTTGCTGACGGAGATATAAGCGGATTCAGGTTGACAATAGTCAAGATAGATATGGAAGAAGATCAGAAAGTTCCAATAATAAAAAACGCATACTCGTATTTCAAAATCCAAACATTAAGAGATTACGATAATCTTAGATATGCAGATCTTTATTTTAAGATAGAGAAAGAAGATATTGATGTTATAAGCAGTCCTGGAAATGTTTATTTGAACAAGTACAGAAACAAGTGGGGAAAACTTAAGACAAACCTGATAAAACAAGATAAGAAATACTATTATTTCAAAGCAAGAACGTATGGGTTGAGCTATTTTGCGATAACAATCGAGCCAGGGGAAGAAAAAGAAAAGATTGTGATGGAGGAAGAAGAAAAAGAAGAGATTAGATTGATAATCAAACCACCAAGAGAAGAGATACCAGGAGTGGTTGTGGGAGAGGGCTATCTAAAGGAGATAATGTATCTTATAGCGCTGCTTTTATTGCTTTCTGTATCAGTGAATCACCAATACCTGCAACAGAAGTATGCTGAGACTGCTATATATATCAAGACATTCAAAGAGACAAAGAAAAGGATACTTATGTGGTTTGTTCTAGGCTATGATGAACAGGAAATCAAGGAAGGATTAAAGAGAAAAGGCATAAGAATTCAGTCAAGAACAATCAAGAAACAAAAACATATCTATTCGATGATGCACAGAAGAGTGAAAAGGTATGTTATGAAAGGATATCACTTCAGATATGTGTACAATATGCTGAAGAACAAGTACGACAAGAAACTTATCAAGATAATGTATTTCAAAGCATTGAAAGAAAAACCTTCTATTACAGAAATTGTTAAAGAAAAGATAAAAGCATTTGATAAAGAGATAGAAAAAACAGGAAAAAGAACAAAGAAAAAAATCAAACAAAAAGCAGAAGATATAGAATACAATATTTTTGCAATAGAAGAAAATATAATAAAAAGCATAACAAGATTCAACAAGCACGTAAAAGAAAATCTGAAACTGCTGGAAAGAAGAGTAAAAAGAAAAATATTAACAGGCATAGAAAATGCAGAAGAAGTAGCGATAGAAACAGAACAGGCGATAGCGAGTTCTATAAAACATTTAGAGAAAGAAATAACAAGATATAATAGACTTATCAAGCACAAGATAGAACATCTAAGAAGCAAACTTGAGATGCTTGAGATAATAGAGAAAAGAAAAGTAAAAAAGCTGGCTAAAAAAGAAGAAAGAAAGATAACAAAAGAAGAAGAACATCTTAAACTGCAGTTAACGCGTTATGAAGACAAACTGAAAAAGAACGAAAGGCATCTTAAAGATATATTGGAATCTATAAGCCTGCCTAAGCTGAAAAGCATGATAAAATCCAAGAAGAAGGTTGAGGAATCAAGACCTATAACGCTAACAAAAGAGCATAAGAAACTGGAGACAAAGCTTGATTATTATGATGAGTTGTTGAAAGAAAACAGAGAATATATGAAAGCTAAAAGATTATGGCCTAAACTGAAAATAAAGCTATTTAAACCAAAAGAAAAAGAAGAGAAAAAAGAGAAACATCTTGAAGAGACTAAAGAAGAAATTGCACTCAAGGAGCAGATGAAGCATATAGAAAGCAGATTAGAAAAAAACAAAGAATTCCTGAGAGTGAAAAGAAGATGGCCGAAGCTTAAAAGAAAGATATTTGAAGTCTTTAAACATAAAGAAAAGCCTAAACAAAAACAAAAGGAAACAAAAGAACAGAAAGAGCTCAAGGCAAGGATGCACTTCTATGATAATATGCTGAAAGAGAATAAGCAATACCTGAAGATCAAAAACAAGCTTCCTGAAATAAAGAGAAACGTCTTCAAGAAACATAAGAAAACAAAAGAGACTAGATATACCAAAGAGACTAAAGAAGAAATTGCACTCAAGGAGCAGATGAAGCATATAGAAAGCAGATTAGAAAAAAACAAAGAATTCCTGAGAGTGAAAAGAAGATGGCCGAAGCTTAAAAGAAAGATATTTGAAGTCTTTAAACATAAAGAAAAGCCTAAACAAAAACAAAAGGAAACAAAAGAACAGAAAGAGCTCAAGGCAAGAATGCACTTCTATGATAATATGCTGAAAGATAATAAGCAATACCTGAAGATCAAAAACAAGCTTCCTGAAATAAAAAAACAGGTTTTCAGGAAAAAAGATAAGATAGAAAAAAAGACAGAAAAAAGTTATGAAGAAAGCAAAGGCTTCAGAAGTATGAAGAAACAATTGGAATTCTTTGAAAGTAAGCTTAAAAAAAACAAACAATTCCTGTTAGCTAAAAGAAGATGGCCGAAAATCAAGAGAAATATAGAAAGAAAAGAAGAGCCAGAAAAAAAAAGAGAATATAAGGGGAACAAGGAATTAGAAAATATAGAAAATAATTACAAAAATATGATCAAAAAGAACAAAGAATACATTCAAAACATAGAGATGTCTAGAAAAATGGAAAGAAAAAAGGTTGGACTAAAGATATGGCCTTTCAAAATAAAAAGGAAAAAGCAGTTAAATACAAAGTACAACAACATACTCAAAAAATACAGTAATAGACTAAAACAACCTTTTGTGAAGAAGAGAGAAAAACATACAAAAGATATAGACACAAGCAAGCTAAAAGAATTTGTAAGAAAATCCATAGAATATAAAAAAGATGTAAAAGCCATGGAAAACGCAATAGTCAAGAAAGGGTGGCCTAGGTTTATAGTAAAGGATATAATCAAAAAAGAGATAAAAAGAGCCAGAAGAAACAAAGACATGAAAAATTTAAAAGAAGATATAGAGAACAAGATTAAAGGCTTTAAAGACATGAAAAATAATTATGATAAGAAGCTAAAATAGATTTAATAAAAAAATATTATAAAAAAGCTAAGACAGATTCTCTTTCATCCTAAAAAATTCTTCTTCTGATATCTCGCCAGAAGCATACCTTGTCTTAAGTATCTTAAGAGGATCATCAAACTCTTCTATAGAAAGTTCTTCTATCTCAGTTATACCTTCAACATATTCCCTGCCCATGTTCATCACTATAGTACCTAGTATAATCGCAAATACAAGCAACATAGATGTTGCCAACAAGGGTGATATAGCTCTTTTGTTCATTTTATGTGCTGTTTTTCAAGTAATAATGCGTAAATGAATAAGCAGATAATTACAAGTTCGAAGAAAGGAAATATAACGTGAGGAAATGTTATCAATTCCAAACCATAAAGTATGGTCATTATAGTTTCAATAACAAATATAACAAAAGCCGCAAATATATACTTCCAAGGAAGCAGGTATGCTTTTGGCTTCTTTATCGAAAAAAGCTTTATGAATAACACTATCACTATCAATGCCAAAGCAGCATTATAGTACGGAGCTATCAAACCTGCGCATATTCCTAAAGTCATATCTTATAACCTCTTGCTTCCATTATGTGTAATATTATTGCAAAAATAAGGAATGCCAAGATAAACGAAGGAACAATATGTGTAAGATAAGGTGTGCTGAATATATTGAAACTTCTTAAAGCTCCCAGAATCTCTTCTAATGCGAACAATATCAAGGCTATAATCATGGGTTTCCATGCTTTGCATTTTTTGCATCTTAACATAGATAGAGCTATCGCTCCTGCGACAACTGCCAGAAATACGTTAGCTATCTGTATTACACCTTCAATATATGTATATGGCATTTTTAACCTCTTTTTTATATAAAAGGATATCAAGGATATTTAAAACTTCTGTTTTAGAAAAATTAAAATAAAGAAAGGATTATTTAATGAATAATGGACAAGATTAAGGCTATAAAAAAAGCATGCAGGATAGGGGACATAATATTTAAGGAATTAATAAATAAATTCAAAGGATTTGATACAGAGAAAGATGTTGAAAAATTTATTCTTGACGAGATTAAAAAAAGAGGATTAAAACCAAGCTTTGAACCTATAATCGCGGCAGGAAATAATGCTGCTGATCCCCATCACAAGCCAAACAAGACAAAACTAAAAAAAGGGTTTGTTGTTATGGATTTTGGCGTAAAGTATAAAGGCTATTGCTCTGATATGACCAGGATGATATATATAGGGAAGCCGAGCAAAAAAGAATTAAAGATGTATAGATTGCTTATTGAAGTGCAGAAAAAAAGCATAAATAAATTGAAGATAGGAACAAAGTATTCAGATATTGATGGTTTTGCAAGAAAAAAATTGGGAAAATATGATAAATATTTTGTCCATTCTTTAGGACACGGAGTAGGAAAAAAGATACACCAACTGCCAAAGATAAGCAAAACATCAAAAGAAAAGGTAAAAGACAAAGATATTGTTACGATAGAGCCAGGAATATATATTGATAATGAATTAGGAATAAGGATAGAAGATACTATTGCTGTCAGAAAGAAAGAAAACATAATATTGACCAAAACAAGAAAAAAGTTATGGGTCATAAACAAAAGATGATGATTATGGAGCTAAAAAAACATATAAAAAAACATGAAAAAGAATTGGTCAATCTTTTGAAAAAATTGGTTGAACAAGATACAACAAACCCTCCGGGAAATGAATATAAGATTGTAGATATAGTTGAGAAGTTCTTCAAAGATAATGATATAAGATATGAGAAACATGAAAAAGTAAATAATAGACCAAACATAATAGGAAGGATAGGCAAAGAAGGGCCAAAGATATTAGTAGCATGCCATAGCGATGTTGTACCTGCAGGAGATGGTTGGACAATGCCTGCATTCAAGCCAACAATAAAAAAAGGAAGGATGTATGGAAGAGGAACAATAGACAATAAAGGACCTATGGCTTCTATGCTAATATTAGCAAAGATATTAAAGAGTTTTGAAAAAAAACTTAACGGAGAAATTATTTTCGCCGTTGTTGCGGATGAAGAAGCAGGATCTAATTGCGGAATGAAATACCTTATCAAGGAAAAAATCATTGATATTGATTATGCAATAATTCCTGACATTTCTGGAAATTGTTTAGAAATAGATATAGCTGAAAAAGGTGCGTTGTTCGTCAATGTTACGGCTTACGGCAAACAAGCGCATGGATCAAGACCTAATTTGGGGATAAACGCTATAACAAATATGATGGGTTTTGATCATGCAATAAGAAAAAGTGAGTTCCTGACAAAGAAGAATAAACTATTGGGAAAAAGCACAATAAATCTTGGAAAGATAGAAGGAGGCGTAAAGCATAATCTCGTCGCAGGCAAATGTGTAGCAGGATATGATATAAGATATATACCAGAGACCGACGAAAATAAGATACTTAAAGAGTTAAAAGAAATAGCATCAAAAATAGGCGATTTTGGATTCCAGATATTGACTCATCACGAGCCTACACAAGTTAATCCAGACAACGCTATGGTTAAAGCCATACAAAAGAATTCTAAAAAAGTTTTGGGAAAAAAAGCGAAATTGATAGGATTAAGCGGAGCTACAGTATGCAAAGAATTGATTAAAGAAGGTATACCCGCCATAGGGTATTCTGCAGGGGATGATGAACTGGTGCACTGCGCTGACGAAAATATAAAGATACAGGAACTTTATGATTTTGCAGAGATAATGGGTTACACATTATTGGATGTTCTTGGATAAGTTTTATAAGCATTATTGAATTAAGAAAATTAATGAAAAAGATAATAGGCATGATTGTTTTGTTAGGGCTGCTTGAATGCGGAAAAAAAGAGAATAAAGAAATAACATACAATTTTAAAGAATATAAATATGCAAAAGAGAAAGTTATGGAAATAAAGGAAGATAAAATATTGGAACAAGCACAGTCAGAGCTTGAGCAACTGCTGGAATATGATAAAGAATATAATCCTTGGTTAGAATTTAAAGAATTTGATGAAGAGGACATAAAAGCATACAGAAAATATATAGAGATTGATCTGGGAAATTATTATGCTGCGATAGAGGATAAGAAAGGAGATAGAACTGTTGATACTATTTATGTTGTTCATAAGGAAAACACAGAAGATGTTTTCTTAAGATGTAAACAGGTTGGTTTGATATTCACGAAAAAATCTTGGAAATTTTATAAATCAGATT
>CAYSVS010000004.1:0-13651 GCA_964434475.1 uncultured Methanosarcinales archaeon | reverse complement strand
GAAATAAATTCAAAAAATTGTTTAACTTTACTTTCTGCAATTATACATATGCTAAAATAATGGATCAGAAACAGCAAGAATTAGGAAATGGAATATACAAGGATTTAAGACAGATAAAAAGTTTTGAAGAAAAGTAAAAAACAAGACATATAAATAAATGAAAAAAGCGGCAAGGGCTTTAGTTTAAGGAACAAGACTGTTTTATTGTGTAGATGATTTTAAAAATAAGCAGCCATAAAGAAATAAAACAAGATTAGAGATATGTTCTAATTTTAATGTGTTATATCCTAAAAAAAATAAAGATAGCATGTATAACAAACAAATAACACATGAATTATTACGCAAAAAGATTTTGGATAAAGAAACCAAGCCATAATTTTAATCAAACACATATTCTGAAAACAAAAGAAATAAGTATATTAAAACATCCTACGATGATCTACAAAAAAGAATAGATAAAACATACAATATGTTGATAATTTTTCCTGAAAAACAAACAAAAGGTTTTTAAATATCTATTTATATATTGCAAAGTATGACAGCAAAAGAAGACATAAACAAAATAATGTACGGATATACAACAGGCAGCGATACTTTAAAAGATGAAAACAGACTTCTTAAACAGACAGTAGAACATCTTAAAAACGAGCTGAAAAAACACAGAGAACCGCCGTTGATGATATGTGAACTTAGCGAAATGATAGATGAAGATAAAGCTATCGTAAAAATACCTAACGGAAACCAATTCTTGGTAAATATTTCAGAAGACTGCGGAAAGATAGGGGCAGGAGATTCTGTTTTGGCTGAACAGAAAAACCTTACAGTCATGGATAAGATAGGGACGCAAAAAAGATTCAACGTTGAGCAGTTTGTAATAATGGAAAAGCCCGATATAAAATGGAAAGAAGTAGGCGGATTGCAGGAACAGGTGGAAGAGATAAAAGAAGTTGTTGAGCTGCCTTTAAAAAATCCTAAACTTTTCAAGAAAGTAGGGATACAACCGCCAAAGGGAATCTTGTTATATGGCCCGCCAGGCACAGGAAAAACAATATTGGCTAAAGCTGTCGCTGCTTCGACAAACTCAACTTTCATAGAAGTTGTAGGAAGCGAGATGGTTCAGAAATTCATTGGAGAAGGAGCAAGGCTGGTTAAAGAGGTTTTTCAGCTAGCTAAAGATAAAGCCCCAAGCATAATATTCATAGATGAACTCGATGCGCTGGCAGGAACAAGGATGGAATTAGGAACAAGTGGAGAAAGGGAAGTTCAAAGAACATTTATGCAGCTGTTAGCAGAACTGGACGGGTTCAAGCCATTGGGCAATGTTAAAGTAATAGGAGCAACAAACAGAAAAGATATTCTTGATCCTGCAATAATAAGGCCAGGAAGATTGGATAGGCTCATACATATAGACGTGCCTAATTTAGAAGGAAGAAAAGAGATATTCAAGATACACAGCAGAAATATGAAACTAGACACTCAAGTAAATCTAGATAATATAGCCAAGAAGATGGAAGGATTTTCTGGTGCAGAAATCAGAGCTGTGTGTACAGAAGCAGGATATTTTGCAATAAGGAAGAAAAGGCATAAGATAACCAAATCAGACATAGATAAAGCCATAGAAAAAGTAAAGAATAAAGAGAAGACTGAAGGAACTGATTATCTAAGAATGTATGGATAATTTTTTACTATTTTCTTTATTTATATTGAATAACGCGTGCTCATCAGTTACTTCCGTTCTTCATCGCTTTCGCTCAGTGGGTGTTCACTAAATCATCGCACGCAATACATATTATAGGTTATTGGTTTATAAGATTAACCTATTTTATATTAATTAATTAATTTAGTTTTGTATTTGATCAATATGAAAAAGAGGAAAAGATAATGTGAGCATATTTTTCTAAAAAGTACAAACATTTATTTTTAAATACTAGAATATTCTAAATCATGTGCTAAAACAAAGAAATAAGTTGACAAAATATCACGCATAGGATTATTTCTGTATGGTTTGTCATAAAAAAATAATATAATATGAAATTGCACAAGCATAGAAAAAATAGAAATAAAAAATCATGCAATCTTGATATCTATACAAGTTCTGAATATGTCTGGAGAATACTGGCCGCATTTTACAATCCTTAATATTTTGTGCTTGAATTTAGATCTCTTGAATATTTTTGCAATCCTTGATTTTGCTTCAGGATATTGTTTTTCTGACAAGAATAGATAAAGATGGATCATCGTGCCTTTTTTTGAAACAGTTAAAGCCAATGGCAAAAATTCTTCTGATGTTTTAGGTAAAGGCATAACTATCCTGTCAAATTTCCTGTTTAATTTAGGAAATACTTTTGTTACGTCTCCTTTGATAAGTTCTATGTTGTTTATCTTGTTCAATTTTGTGTTTTGTTCTGCGTACTTATGGGCGACAGGATTCATCTCTATTCCGCATACTACGTTCGCTTCAGTGTTCTTTGCGATAACAAGAGGAAAAGGAGCGCAGCCAGAGAACATAACCAATACGTCTTCTTTTGGCTTTACCTGCTGCATTATACGTTTTCTTTCTGTTCCGCTTCTTACTGAGAAATACACTTTTTCAACGTCAAGCTTTAGTTTAACATTATTTTCTTTGTGGATAGTCTCTTTTGTATTTTCTCCTATAATATATTTCATCTTTTGAGTCCTGTATTTGCCTTTGTGTATATCTGCTTTTCTCAATATAGTTTTAATGTTTTTGTTTGAATCAAGCAGAGCTTTTGCTATCTTTTTTTCCTTGTTTTTTATATCTTCAGGTATCTCTAAGATTGCAATTGTACCCACAATATCATATGATTTAGGTAATTGAGAAAAATCTTTTTCTGACAGGATTCTCTTTAATTCTTTTTTAAATTTCAGCTTTTTCTTCTTTTTTACAAACTTTTTTTCGACAATATCCAAATCAGGAAATTTATCAACAACTTTTTCAGAACATTTCAAGGGAAAGAATATGTTGTTTGCATCTTTCTTTATAGAATAATCAAAATCTAACAACTCTTGTTTAGATAATCTATTCTTTACTGATTCTGCTTTTTTTAAAGGAACTTTCAATGATTTCATTTTACATCAATATAAGATATACTCCTACAAACATAACCAAAGAGGATAATACCCTTACTTTTAAATGTTTTTCATGAAAGAGCTCCCCTCCTAATATTGTTGTAAAAACTGTGCCGAATCTTTTTATAGTTACTACTAGACTAACATTTCCCAAGGATAAAGCTTGGAACATAGAAAAAGAAGCAGCAAACACCATCAAAGAAACCACGAATATCCAAAAACCACTATCTGCTAAACCTTTCTTTATCTGGCCTACACCATCATATCTGAACAAAGAAATAAGGAAAAAATTGGAAAATACAAATATCCAAAAATAAAAAAGATATGTAAATACTGGCGTATAAAAGGTCAATACGTACTTACTCACTACTGCATCTATACTGAAAAAAAAGATTGCTAAAAATATATAATGGATGTATTTAGAGGACATTGCAACACGCACAGGTTTCATCAAGTTCTTTATGCTGCCATCTGCTTCAAGCATATAAGCACCCACCACTATTATAAATACTCCTGCTAACTGTTGATAGGTTATAGTATCTCTAAGAAATATGAAAGATAATATTATAACTAAAACAGGATCAAAATTCATGAAAGGAGATACTATGCTTATATCTAAATGTCTTGCTGCCCTGACCCTGTAGACTATGCCCATAGCAGCCATCAAAGATGCAATATATATCAGCAAAGCTGTCTGTAAACTTATCCGCATATCAAAAAAAGGCAACAAAAGCAAAACCAAAAGCATCATAAAAAAAGTTCTTGTTATAGAGTATTCCATAGAATGTTCTTTAAATAACACTTTTTTTTCTATGACAAAAGCCAAAGACCATAAAAATGATCCTATAAAAGCATAAATATACCATTCCATCTAAAACCACTTGTTTAAACTATGTTGCTGCTTCTTCTTTTTATTCTTTTGTAATTTCTCTAAAGTAGAGGATATCCTTTGCTCTGAAAAATCGTGCCTTTCTCCTAATATTTTAAAAATACCTGACTCATCTAAATTATTCCACTTAAGAGTATAATCTTCAGAAACAGGCATATTTTTTATAGTATAATATACTTCTGTCCAAGGATAATCAAAATTATCCTGCCACTTGAGTTCCTTGAACATGGTATCAAAATCTTTACCGTATTTCTTTACGTTTTTCAGTGCATTCTTAGGGCCTATGCCTTTGATTCCTCCTATATTAAAATCTGTGCCTATCTGCATACCTAATGCTATAAGCTGTTCTCTGTCTATGCCTAATTTATTCAAGCTTTCTGTCAATTCTATAATCTCGGGTTTTACTGATGAATAGGAGAGTTTGCCTGGTTTTTTCCTTCTGCCAGATATAGCAAGATTCTTTATCACTTTTGGACATCCAAACATAAAACTGTCTGCATCTTGTGTACCAAGAGCGAAAGCCTTGTTATTTCTTACCATATCTGCTGCCTGAGCCTCAGCTTCAGAAGGTGCTTGGATCACAGGCAATCCTAAAGCAGATATAAGCTCTTTTGCTTCTTCTACCATGTCTGAACTAAGTCTTGATGTTCTTGAAGCATATTTTTGCATAGATTCTATATCCTTGGATGCCAAAGCTTTTTTGTATTTTATCTCTGCTTCTTTTTTTAAACCTGCTCTTCTTTCTCTTTCCTTTTTTTTCAAATCAGGAGCTTTGCCGTCAAATACATATGCTATCTTTATATTGTTCTGCATGAGCCTTGTTGTCCTGCTAAAAAGTCCCACTAGGTGGCTTGTTATATTGCCGTGGCTGTCTTTTAGAGGCGTGCCATCCCTTTGTCTTATGGTCGATAAGAATTGATATAATACAAGAGAAGCATCAAGAAGAACTATCTTGCCAGATAAGTTTTTTAATTCTATGGTCTTGCTAGGCAAAAGTTCGAAAATTTTTACTCCCATTTTTATTCCAGTTTCCTATATATCAAATTGTTCTTGAAATCTTTTTCCAGCATATCTTTTGCTTTTTTTGTTATTTCTCCAGGAGAGATAAACAGAACAGGCAGTTTCTTTATCTGGCCCTTGACAAAAGCTGTACTTAAGTCTCCTTCGTTGCATTTCTTCTTTTTCTTTGCTCTGCAATAATATTCAGACATTCCTATTACAGAAGGTATCCTTACAGTGAATTCGCATTCTGAAGATTTTTTTATTATGTTGTAATCTATAACTTCTATATTCTTATCTGTAAAGAAAGGCAGTATAGAGATAACAAAATCGTCTTCTTCTTCATTAATATCTTTTGACTCAAGCTTTTCCTGTACTTCTTTTTTGGAATCTTGATCTTTTTGTGGTTTTGACGAAAGATGGCGCATCTCTTTCTCTAGTCTTTCTTTTTCCTTTTCCATATAGGATAACTTGTTTTTAAGCTCATCTACTTCTTCTGTTGAATCTTTGTTTGAATTTGTTTCTAACTGATTTTCCAATTCTTGAATCTTATTTTTCTGTTCAGACAACAAAGATTCATGCTCTTGTTTAAGCTTTTTTAACTCTCCGCCATATTTTTCTCTTAATTTTTCCTCATCTTCTATTAGTTTTTTTTGAAGATGTATCTTCTCGTTCTCTAGTTCTTTTCTTTCTTTAGCCAAGAGATTTTTGATCTGGACCAATTTCTCCTTTTCTTTAGATATTTCTTCATCTTTGTTTTTTTCTTCATGTTGTACGGGCTTTTCTTCAGGTTTTGGCTGTTCTTTTTTAGCAAAATATTTTTTGATCAAACCTGAAGCCTCTTCATGGGATATAAGATACCATTTCCAGAATATCTCTTTTTTTCCGCCTATATTAACATTCAAAGGTATCGCAAAATCTTTTATATTTCTTAAAGAAACTCTCGTTATAGTCTGTAAAACTGAATCTCTTAGCAATTTTTTTTCTTTAAGCTTATTGAATGCATCTTTATCTTTACTGTTCAAATGTTCATAAAGGACTTCTAGTTTAGGAAGCTGTTCTTTTGTATAATATACAGGCGAAGTGCCTATCTTTAGTTTAGAATAAAGTAGTTTCTTGTCTTGTATCAATTCAGATAAAAAAGCACCAGAATAAGTAGAATCTATTTTGAAATGTTTAGATACGTCCTTTGAAAGAACAGGACCCCTACTTTTTACAAACTCAAATATTTTATCTTTCATAATAAATAAATTAGAAAGGGGGTTTAATAGCTTTTTGGTTATTTAGTATAATTAAGGCCTTGTCCATTTAATCTCGTAGTAAGTTACATCGCTTTCATCATCTACTATGCCTATAAGCAGCCTTTTTTTTGTAGAATGTGCAACCCTATTCTTTGAAGAAAATTCGTGCCATGTTAATGTATCTCCTTCGTGTACTGGAAAAAGCACCCATTTTGCATGATCTTCTCCTGGTTTTATACCTCTGTCATATACGCGAAAATCAGCTCCGAATTTTAAAGCAGTCTTAACGATATATCCTCTGTTTCTCATATCTTTATATACGCAATATTTTGTCCAGAAATCTGATTTTTTTCTCTGTGCTTTCTTTATAAACTCTTCTTTTTTAATATTTTTTTTTCTGTAATCCAATATTTTTAGCTTTTTTTTCTCAAGAAGATATAACGCTTCGTAAAAAGAAAGTTCAACCCTGCCTTCTTTTATGTCTCCAAACCTACTTTGGCTATAAAATAATCTAGCTTCATCACTATCGTCCGTAGTTATCCTTTCTTTCAATAATGTCGCTTTAACTACCATTTTTAAAATATATTTTCGAGTGATTAATAAATGTTTTGTTTAATGTTTTTGATTTGTTTTATTGTTTGTAACATTATTTTCAATATTGAAAATAAATTTTTAAGTAAATATTTATAAATAGCAAGAAATAAGCGATAAATCATGGAAATATTATTTTTAGGTACAAGTTGTATGCAGCCAACAAAAGAAAGAAATCATCCGGGTTTTGTGCTCAGTTATGGAACTGAAAACATACTGTTTGATTGTGGTGAAAACATACAGAGACAGATGAGAATTGCAGGAATCAAGCCTGCTAAAATTACAAAAATATTGATAAGCCACTGGCATGGAGATCATGTGTTAGGGTTGCCAGGTATTATGCAAACAATGGGCGCTTCTCAGTTTAGCGGAAAATTGGTGATTTATGGTCCAAAGGGAACAAAAGAAAATTTAAAAAAAATCATGAGCGTATTCGCAAAAGCAGATGTCATAGAACATGAAATTGTAGAAATAACCAAGAGCTGTAAAATAGTTGAAAATGATGAATTCATATTGGAAGCGTATGAATTAGAACACGGAATTGAAACTTATGGTTTCAAGTTTATCGAAAAAGATAAAAGAAAGATAAATATGAAAAAAATAAAACACCTAAAAATTCCAGAAGGGCCTTTGATAGGCAAACTTCAAAAAGGAAAGGATATTAAAATAAAAAAAGAAATTATCAAAGCAGACGATGTAACAACAATAAAAGAGGGCAAAATTATAGGTTATATTGCAGATACTGTTTATACTTCTAATTGTTTGGAAATAGCCCAAGATTGCGATCTTTTGATTTCAGAAAGTTCATTCACTAGTAAACACAAAGAAAAAGCTGAAAAATATAAACACTTAACAGCAGAAGAAGCAGCATCTATAGCTAACCAATGTAATGTTAAAAAACTAGTATTGACGCATTTCAGCCAAAGGTATAAGGATAGTAATGAGATTCTGGAGGATGCTAAAAAATTATTCCAGAATGTTGTTCTTGCTTATGATTTCATGAAAGTCAAGATTTAACTGGGGTATCTTTTTCTAATATTTCATATATAGGACTTTTGTGATTAAATATATGTGCAGGCTCATCATAAACATTATAATAATCGTAATCTTGTCGTATGTGTCTATACTGTGCATTAAAATCAACATAGATTACTTTTGCTATAAACTCTTCATCAACATATTCTTTTTGAGTTCCCATATAATTGATATGATTTACTAAAATCCTATGGACTTTTCTTATATTTTTGCAGTGTATGTCCTTGATGCCAATAATGATTCCTTTAAATCATCTCTTATCTTATTTATTTCATCTTTTTCCTGCATAGAATTATTTGAGTGTACATTCTATACAAAAAATTATATTCTAAAAAAGTATATTCATTGACTAAAACATTTAATCTTTTTTTCAAAACAATTATATAATTATCTTCACATAAATAAGCTATGTCAAAAAAAGCAAAAGGAATAAATGCTGAAAGAGAGCTTGTCCATATGTTCTGGAAAAAGGATTGGGCGTGTATCAGAGTAGCTGGTTCAGGAAGCATAAAATATCCAAGTCCAGATATATTGGCAGGTAATTCTGTAAGAAAAATAGTGATAGAATCAAAAATTACAAAAAATAAGTTTAAGCATTTTAATCTAAAAGAAATAGAAGAGCTAAAGGAATTTGCTAACATATTTGGTGCAGAACCCTGGTTAGCCATTAAATTTGAAAATAAAAATTGGTATTTTCTTAATCCTGAAGATCTAAAGGAGACAAGAGGATTAAATTATTCTATCAATTCAGATAATATAAGAATTAAAGGATTATTGTTCGAAGAATTGGTTGAAATATAGTATATACACAAAATAACAAAAATTTGTCTCTTGATTGCTCTTTCTATTCCCCGCCTAAAGGTAAGGGCATTACGGACTTGGTATTGAGACAAATTTTGGGGATTGAAAATCTCGCACTAAAGCGAGGGCATTTGAATTCCAATTCAAATCTCACAAGCGAGATTTTCAATAACTAAACAATTTTTTAGTTTTTTGGTTTTTTTTGAGTTTTTGTTTTAAAAAAAAGATAAATATTATAAAAATAAGTAATTTTTTTGATTTCTAATCAGAAAGATTTATAAAACCATATGACTCAAAAATTATACTCTAAATATTGGTTTTTTAAATGAAGATTACTAATAAATTGATAGAAGAAGTCGTTGCAGATGTAGCAGGAGAAGACGTTATACCTTTAATTAAAGTATTAAAGAATAAAAAAAATGTATCTGAATTCAAATTAGCTGAGCAGATCAAAGCAGAGGTTAACTTAACCAGAAATATGCTTTATAGGCTTTATGACTTTAATCTTGTATCTTTTATAAGAAGAAAGGACAAAAGGAAAGGATGGTATATATATTATTGGACATTTGACAGAAAGAAAATTTCTTTTTTAGCTAAAAAATTAAAGGCAAAAAAATTAGAAAAGCTTAAAGAAAGGTTAGAAAGAGAGAAATCTGGTCAGTTTTTTTTGTGTAATAATGAGTGTATGAGACTTAATTTTGAACAAGCAATGAATTTTGAATTTAAATGTCCTGAATGTGGAGAAATAATGGAAATGAGAGATAATCTTAAAGTAATAAAAAGTATAGAAAAGGATATAAAAAAACTAGAAAAAGAACTAAAAATTAAATGATTTCAATCAAACATCCATGAATAATTCCTTCTTATCTCTTCAATAAAAATCTCTGGCTTGTATATACCTATTTCGCTTATGATTCCGGTTATAAGATCAGGACTTATCTTTTCAAATGCATAATTACATATCTTTACCCCTTTGGGTTTATTTTTCCATACCTCTTTATAGCTTCTTTCTTCAATCTCTTCTTCATATCCAAATATAGATAAAGGATCAAATTTCCAGGAATCTGTGCAGCAATAAACAGGTATCTGATATTTATTAGCTATCTCTGTGAATAATTCAGAGCCTATCTTGTTTATTATCTTTCCCTCGCTGGTTATTGCATCTGCCCCTATAAGCATCAAATCTGCTTTCTTTAAAGCAAGTCTTGCAGCAGAATCAACATAATGAACAACAGGTATATTGTGTTCATTTAATTCTATCGCAGTCAACCTTCCTTGAAATTTAGGTCTTGTTTCTGTATTATGCACTATAAATTTTTTTTTATTATCCTTTGCACGTTTCAATATGCTTGTAACTGTAGAAGAATGGCAATGTGTAAATATTGTTGAATTTTTAAAAATCTTCTTTTCACCGAACTTAGGTATGTTTTTTTTAACAGTATTAAAATGATGGTTCGCAGTTATTATCTTTGCTTCAAGCATATCTTTTAAATCATGTATATCTCTGGCTTTATGTATTCCTTTAAAAACAAAATTTAAAGTGTTCCTTAGACAAGGTTCAGTCGGTCTTGTGTTGAAAAGTATCTTTTTTGCCTCATACAAATCATGTATAAATTCTTCATAATCTTTTGTTTTTTTATATTTTAGGATAGAACTTATAGCTTCTAAAGAAGAGTTAGCTACGTTTTCAGCACCCTGAATCTTAAGGGTTTTTATATCTTCAACTATCTTTTTTGTTTTAGAGTTCATTTTAAGAAATTAAAAAATTATTTTTTTCTTCTTTTGGATCTTATCTTTTTTTGAATATTGGTCTCTTCCTTCAAAACTTTCTCCACAACTCTTTCAATATGTTCTTCTATCCTTTCTATTCTCCTGTCCATAAGAACCAGGACACGCAAACTATATACTATAGCTAACAATGTACCCACAATTATCGCAAGAGTCACTTCTGCTATTCCAAATGCCATAACAATACACCTCTTTTAATATTAATACAATAATAACTGGAGAATTAGTATTTAAATGTTTTTATTAGAAGCTGATGACCTTCTTGCTTTGAGAATAGCCTTAGGTATATCTATATCCAAAGGACATATTTCTTTACAAGCTCCGCACAGGGTGCAAAAATTAAAAACATCAGAGTTTATCTTATTTCTTATAATTTTTATCTTTCCTAAAGGAGAATATTTTTCCATCAAAGTTACTTTATATACTGGACAAACACTTTTACATAATCCACAGTTTTTACAATCTTTTATCATCTTAATCTTTTAATATGCTATTTGGATCGTAAGTATCTTTACTTATTCTATTTATTTGTCGAGAGCAGTTGTTTGATTGTACGTCAAAAATATGCATAACCTCTGATTTACCTGAATAAAAAAATCTGTTGTTTTTAAAGATATCGAGATTGTCTTTTATTTTATTCAAAGACAGATTGATGAAATTTATTTTATTGTAAAACCTGTAAAACCAAGAGCCCATTATTTTTTTTTTAATTATATCTATTTTATCTGTATTTTTTATCCTGCCTTCGTCATCATCACGGAAAATAAGTAAAGAATATCTTGAATTATTAAATAGATTATAAGTAGTAAAGTTATCAAAAATATAAAAATCAGATAAATTTTTTTCGTCTGTAATTTTCATCAATGCTTTAAATAATTTATCTATTGAAGAAAAGTAAAAAAAATCCAAAGATCTTGGTTCTTTTATTTTAGATAATAAAAGAGTGAATTTGGTAATTATTGCTAATTTCCCATCAGACCCAAAGAATTTAGCAATATCTTTAGATTTAAAATGTTTTCCGCTGCCGTCTATTACTTCTATATTTTCTATGTATTTTTTAATTTTTTCTGAATATCCTCTTACAAATATACTTCCCAGGGTGCAAGTCTCATTATTATATGGAATAATAGGGAATTCTAGCTTAAATCTTTTGAGATACTTATTAAGGTCTGAAATCAACAAACTTGACTGAACAATCACCTTGGTGTTTTTTATGTCTGTATCATATATATGGTTCATCCTTGCCATATCGAGAGTTAATCCTTTTCTTTTGCCTAAATAAGATGTCATTGAACCCGCAGGGTATATCTTTAAATCGTATCTATTTGCTATCTTGACCAGTTTAAAAATTTGTTCAGCATTTGTACAAAGACAAATCATATCTTTATCTGAAAAAGAATCATACGAATAAGCAGCGAGATCTTCTTTTGAATCCAGAACACCTTTCTCACCAAATATATCTATAATTTTATTTTTTAGCATTTTTTAATATAGCCTCGCTTAATTCGAGTGTTAAGATATCTTTTGCATTTTTCTTAAAATGTCTATAACATAAAGGACAGGATGTAACCAGTATTCTGGTTTTGCAGGTTGCCAGCCTCTTGGAGCATATCTTTTCTGAAATATATTTATTTGACATATTTGCACCGCAGCAAAATGAGTTTTTCTTGTTCATGTCAAATTCAATTACTTCGTATCCTAAAGATTTTAATATTATTCTGGGTGTTTCATAAATACCACTATATCTTCCCAGAAAACAAGGATCATGATAAGAAACAAAAATATTCTTATTCTCTATCTGTAAAGAATTATCTTTAAGGTTATCTTTTAAAATATCTTCAGAAATAAAATTACTTATATTTTTTTTTATAGTTAAGGATATGTGTTCAGATTTAATTTTTAATTTATTTAATATGTTTAAAGTATGTGGACAATTGGTTATTATTTTTTTAACTCTTTTTTTTCTGATAGTATCTAAAAACTTTTTTTTGTCTGAAACAATATCTATATTTTCATCAAATTCTACATATTTAACCTTTATGTTGTCTAAAATATGCCTATAATTTTTTTTTATATTATCATCAGAAAAAATACCCGGAAAATAAACTGTTTTACCAAATAATACCATAAAGAAAAAAACTATCTATATTACTTAATAAATTTTTTTATTTTTTTAAACTATTGTTTAACATAGAAGATATTGTTGAAGCGAAAAATCCAGTATTTAACCACACTGCTACCTCATAAGAAGGATGCGTATCATTATCAGTCAACATGAATAATACTTCTTTATTATCTATTATACAAAATCTTCCGTCAATAGATATATTGAAAATATCTGCATATTTAGATAACTCTTTAACATTATTATTTTTTGATTTTGAAAGCAACCTTATATTTATCCCTTTTTTATTAACTTCTGATAAAGTTTTTAGAAGTAAAGAGTGTTTTCTTTCTATATCTGTAGAAGATAACATAAAAATAACTGAAGATTTAGCTTTTTTCAACATATGATCCATATGGGAATCTATGTTGTTCCTTCCTTTGATTGTACCTGATATTTCTACGGGTTCTACTAATTCTATACCTTGTGAATGTAATATGTTTAACTCTTTTATAATATCGCTTGTTTTTAGGTTTTCTATACTTTGCATTTTTTCTTCTGCTTCTTTATTTGTCTTTTTCTTTATACTTTCAAGAACTTGAGAAGGGGGAATAGCAATATACTTTATAGGTTTGCCGAGTTTCATCAGAATAAATCCTTTTCTTTCTAAACTTTCGAGTACATCGTAACTTCTGCTTCTTGGAACACCTGCAATATCACTTAATTCTCCTGCTGTGCTTGAACTACGGGACAATAAAGCAGTCCAAAGTTTAGATTCATATGAATTTAATCCAAAATCTTTTAATTTGTTTAATATATTTTTATCAATGATCATTATTTGCACCTGTTACAACCAATAGGTAAATAACAGAACTATTTAAATGTTATGTAGTATTTAGTATTAATCAGTAGTGAAACGAGATGTATTGATTTAAGAGCATAAGCTTGACCCTATTATTTCTTATGGAACTTTAATTTTTAATTTTTGTATGTTTTATTTTTATTTTTCTATATTATTATTATTATTATTATTATTTTCTATATTGAAAATAAATAAATAAAAAAAAACAAATAAACAAAAACTTTAAATATTCTTTTCCATAAGAAATCAAG
>CAYSVS010000003.1:0-46859 GCA_964434475.1 uncultured Methanosarcinales archaeon | reverse complement strand
TATCAAGTAGATATATAGAGTTTACGTTTTTGCTAATTTTGCAAAGTTCCCTACAGAGTATACACTAGATTTTTGCTATGGAATAGGAATTTTTAAGATTACAAACTAAAAAACCGTTGCAAAGCAAAGAGGTATAAAAACCAGTTTGTAATCAATAAAGAAAAGTTTAATAATAAATACAAATTATACAAAAATATGAGAATAGCATTAATGCCCACAGTATTTGTAAACAGAACAGATGAATCAGCTCACCTTACTACAATATTACAAGCAAAAGAATTGATAAAAAAAGGCCATGAAGTCAAGATAATATCAGATGGGTTAAAAGGATTCAAAAATAAAGAAAAATTTCAAGGAATAGATATAATAAGGGGACCTAAAGTATCAAGATTCCTCACAATCAACAAAATATTATCTCCTGCTTTAGCATATAAAAGATTAATAAAAGTTGAAAATAAAGATTTTGATATAATACACTCATTTAGTTCAGCAAGGTTCTTTGTCTTACGCACATGGCTAGCCAAAATACTTTCAAGAAGTAAAGCAAAAACCATACATTCAATAAGAGGTTATTCTTATTATAAACTAGGAAATAGTCTTAGCAAATTACTTAATCTTTCAAACCTTACGACAACAACATCTAACAAGTTAAATAAAGAACTAAAACAAAAAGGAGTTAAAAATAGTATAAAGTTAGATTCATTTATTGATCTTTCAAAATTCAAACCTAAAGACAAAATAAAAAGTAAAAAAAAACTAGGCATAAATAAAAATACCATTTTGTATTATGGAAATAATGCAAAAAATAAAGGACCACAATTTCTTGGAAAAATTACAGAAAAACTTCTAACAAAATATCCTGATTGGAAATTAATCATGGTAATAAGATGGGGAAAAGGAATAACAAAAAAAGAATACACAAAAGCAATTAAAGAATTTAACATTCATGATAATATGACATTCATAGGAAAATCAATAGATAATGTTGAAGATTATGTAAACGCAGCAGACATAGTAGCATTACCATATAATTCACTTTTAGGTGTTGAAGGCACTCCTTCCTGTATATTTGAAGCCATGGCAAGTAACACACCAATAATCACAACAGATTTTCCAGAGATAAGAGAAGTTTTAAATGAAAAAAATGCAAAGATAGTCAAGAATAGAACAGAATTCGCAAAAGAGCTGGAACAATTGATGAAAAATAAAAAACTAAGAAAAAGATTAGCAAAAAGAGCCTTGATTGATTCTAAAAAATACGGAATAAAAGTAGTAATAAAAGATATAATAAAAATATATGAAAAATTAATATCTGCTTGAATCTATAGTTTTAACAACAGTATTTGAAATACTCCCAAAATCCTTATCAAATTCTGATGTTTTTATCTTTACAGAATTAAACCTTTTGTTTAATATAGGAAAAAGGCTAAACTGCCTGATAAGATCATCCTTGGGATGCTTTCTTCTCTTATGCAAAACATCAACATCATTATAAAGATAGAAAGTAAGAGTAGGCTTAGGAAAAAACAATAACAAAAATTTCCTAAAAAAAAGAGGAACATATTTCATAAGAAGCATATCACTTCCAAATCTATCTGTCACAACAATTACATAATTCTTTCGTTTAGGAAATATTTTCAAAAAATATCTTACTAAAATATCCAAGGCATAAATAGGTGCAGCTAAAGTATATATCAAAGGTTTAAACTTAGTACTTGATTTTTCTTTTTTCTTGTAAGCACTGCTTATCTTATTTATAGGCAAGATATTTCCTCCGCCTCTGCCAGAGTATATATATTCAGATCTATAGCCATTTTTCCTTAATAGCTGCACTAAGCGCTTTGCATTGGTTGACTTTCCACTACCATCAGGACCCATAAAAGATATCATCGGCGCAGATTTACAAAAAAACTTTACAAAAGGTATTTTTCTTAAAGGGCTTTTTTGATGCCCAAAAAACCAGCGAAAGAAAAGAAAAAAAAATGTTGAAGAACGTTTAAAGTTCTTTATAACAAATCTAAAAGCATAATATTTGCTTTTTTTTGTAATGTTATTAAAATCTAGTTTAAGTATTTCAGAAGCAAGTTTATTTGAAAATATGTTAGACAAATTTGCATAGATATAATCCCTATCTAATTTTTTAGAGTTCAATTCTAATATTTTATTCTTATATTTTGGTTTAAATCTTCTTTTACCTAGAACAGAATGACAGAGATACATTATGAAAGCATCCTCATCAGAAAGAGTATAAAAAAAATCAATCTTTTTTTTTCTTTTCAACACCTGTTTATCGATTAAATAAGGGTTATCGTTCCAATGAATTCCTCCTTTCTGAGTATCAAATCCAATTCTTATACCATCAACCAACCTTGAAAAAGCTCTATGTTTTAAAGAAAATTGAGGACTATTTTTGACAAAACCAAATGAATAAAATATTTTTTCAGCCTTATAAAAATCCTCACTACTTATCATCACATCAAAATCTCCAGGGTCAGAATATTTATTTTCTAAAAGAAATTCATAATTTCTTAATACTGCATAACCAATATTTTGCTTATTGAATTCCTGCAATACAGATTTAAAAAAATCATTGACTTTCATGTTCAATAAAAAAATAACATTCATTTAAAAATATATCTATTTAAAAGTCAGTTTGAAATAATACTTGAGTTCAGCAAAATCCAATAATTTGAAAAAGATACAAAGAATAATATATAAAACGGAAGATAAGATTATAGAGACAAATACACCAATAAGACCGCTAAAAAAAGCATTAAAAAAATATAGTGATGCACCAAAAAAAACACCTACCATCAAAATCTTAAACCAAAGATTATAAACATGCGCTTTCATCAAATAACTATTGACAGTAACAGTAGATAATACAAAAACAATAATATAGCTTAAAGTAGTAGAGAAAGCAGCCCCACCAATGCCATATTTAGGTATCAATATAAAATTAATAATAGTATTTATAATAGCTGCAAACAAGATTATTTTTGCAACTGTTTTTGGTTTGCCTAATCCAGAAATCACACTATTATTGATTCCCGCCACAACATAAAAAAGCATACCTATCATAAGTATCTGCATAGCAAAATATCCTGAAGCATACTCTAAACCAAAAAACAAAGATATAAACTTTTTAGAAAATATAAGTAGGATAATTGCAGGAGGTATTATTGCAACAAAAGAATATTTATGAAGAAGCTTTACTCCGTCAGATATTTTTTTAAAGCTATTCTTGGCAGATAACTCACTAACCATAGGAAAAACTGCAGCAGATATAGAACTTCCAAAATATAAAAACATCATAGAAGTTGGAAGAATAACATTATATATACCCACTTCTGCAATAGGAACATATCCTGTCAATATAAGAGTATCGATATGACTAATGAACTTACCCCCTATACCAGTAAAAAAAACAGGAATAGCAAACAAGAACAATTTCTTGGTTACAGAGCCAAAATCACTAATTCTATGACTTGAAAAATTAAACATCTTTAAGAAAAAAGGTAAAAGTATTAAGCTTATTACAAAAGAAAGCAGCACATAAGATACGGCCGGAGAAAATATTCCAAAACCAAAGTAAAAGAACACTAAAGAGAATATTAAAAACAAGCTGTTTTTAAGAAATTCAAAAAGAGAATATATCTTGATGTTCTGAAACCCTTGAAAAGAAGACTGAAGCAACCTAAAAAAAACACTTCCTAAAACATAAAATGATAATATACGAAGCAGATCATAAGATAAAGGATTCTTAAAATAATTTATAGACAGATATCTGCCAAAAACAAATATTAAAATTATAAAAATCACAGAAGATAACATCTGAAAAGACAAAGCAGATACTAACGCAGTCTTTATATGATCATATTGCTTCTTTACCTTAAATTCAGGAATATATTTTACTAAAGAAGAATTCAAACCCAAATCCCTAAAAAACAAGAAGAATACAATGAAAGTAAACACAGCATAGAAAAGACCATATTCATCAGGAGTCAGATATCTTGCTAAAAATATCCTAGTTATATAACTGACTAAAGAAGCCAAAATACCCATAATAAAAACAGCAGCACTACCTTTTATCGCTTTTTCTACATAGGATGTCATAAACCACAATATGCATAACTTCTACTTAAATCTTATTATAAAAATAATAAGAAAAATTTAAATAGACAATCTAAATATATAGATAAGATGGACAAAATCAATAATTATCAAAAAAGTCTTTTATTTGTTATGTATGGATTAATAATCCTTATGATAGTTTTTAGTTTAATGGCAACTAAAAATATAGGTCAAGAAGGCTATGAAAAATGTATACAAGATAAATGCGACAAACAGGGGACAGAATATTGCAGCAAATACAGAGAGATAAACAATTGCTGCTTAGGAGCAGGCGGACAGACAATCCAAACACAAAATGGATTCTCTTGCCAATTTAAACAATCTTAAAAACAGAGAAAGTATCCTGATGAATCATTTTAAGACCAGTATGATTTAATATTTGAGAATACCTTTTATTCAATAAATTTTCAGTATCATTATATTTATTCCTGAAATATTTAAAATCCATCTGAGGGTTAACCACAAAATATTCATATTCGTTCCTCTTAAGGAAATGGTATAATTCTTCTGAATTTTTCTCTAATATTTTCTCTCTAAAATCAAGAATATTTTTACACCATCCACAACTATACATACCAAATCCAACAACAAGTCTATCTTGAGGAGAATACAAGAATACTTTTGAATTCTCAGGCAATGAGTCAAAATAATCAGCATAAGCTTGTGCTTCCTGTAATGAAGCAAAAGAATCAGTCGGCCAATAAGACGTATTTACTGCAATCTTAGCAGTTGCAGAAGTAAAGTATATTCCTACTACAAATAATAAAATAATTGCAAATTTATATATCTTATTTCTAGATAAACTTTTTAAAAAATACAATCCTTCGGTTGCTATCAATGCAATAGGTATAGCCATAAGCATCCAGGTCCTAAAAGCGCTCTTAGCTATTGAAACAGGAAAAGTCATACCATTAACACCCCAAAAAGTAAAAATTAACCAAAATATGGCAACAGCTCTCCAACTGTTTTCTTTCAAAACAAGTCTTTTTCTGTATTTTATCAATATATAGAATAATCCAATTATTGTAAGTATAGATAAAAAGAAACCCACACCTATAGGATTATTTATCATATTATTTGCTTTTGCATAAAAGAAATCTGAAAAAGTATAAGCTCTTGAAGCGGTTCCACCAGGATTAAAAACCGCTTTTACAATATTTATAATACCATTAAAATCAAAAGAGGAAGTTCCTACTGTTTCTGATATATTAACATGATGCCCATATCTATAATAATGCAAAAACCCACTCACCCCATACTTCTTGATCATCATGCCCCACCAGCTTAAAGCCAAAATACCTCCTGATACTAAAGCAGCCAAATGATATTTTAATACTTTTTTATGAATTATTGAACTTACTATTATAAACAAAAGTATCAAACAAGATAGTTTTATTGGTTGGGACAAATTTTGTGAAACCCAAATACTAGCAGTACCTATTGCAGCAATAAATGCCCATTTTTTATTTTCATCTATCTTTAAATATGCATACATGGTAGGAAAAAATATTGTTATGACTAAGCTATGAGCCCAAATAAAATGACTTAAATATGAAGGTATAGCTGCTAAAACAAAAGTTGCAAATATAGCTTTTTTACTATCTCCCATAAACTCTTTAGCAAAAATATAGAAAAATAGATAACCTAATGAAATGATCAAAGCATTAAAAAATTTTAATGTCCAAGTCATATCTTGAGATGTTTGAAGAAGCATAGCCATAAGAATATCGTACGCAGGAGGATAAGGGTCCATATATGTTAATACTTGATCAAGCATTCCTGAATACTCTTGAGGATCATATGCTGTTTTTTCCATTGATATATATTTAATTCCAAGACTATGACCCCAAGGATCTGTATCTTCAAGATAGCCATATGCAAAAGAGCCTTTTAAATAGACAGAAAATACGAAAATAAACAACGCAAAAGCAATCAAATAATAAATATGAGATTTTTTAAGCTTAAATTGCAATTTAGGAAACGTTAAATGATTCTTATTCTTGAACAACTTATAGACAGGAAATATTAAAGATAAAAATAAAAATATTTTCCAATCAAGAGGAATATGAAAAAGATTAAGTATTATGGAAAGTATGGGAAAAGTCGCTAATCCTAATCCTAAAAGTAAAGTTATCTTTTCAAAAATATCTTCAGGCAGCTTTACAAAACTAGATACTGTAAAACCCAATCCCCACATATATACAAAAAATAATAATATAGTAATTATACTCATAAAATTAAAACATAAAAAGTTAATATATAAACTTTTCTTTATTATTCCTTGCCATATGTCAGAACCATCTCACAAAGAAAAGCTTGATAATATTCAATGCATATTTAGGTACTGCCTTAAACAAATTGAATTTAGATTCTCCTATTTCCCTATTGACAAGCATCAAAGGAATCTCTTTAAATCTAGTCTTTTTCTTTATTAACCTAACCATTATTTCAAGCTGCACTTCAAAATTTCTTTCTTTAGTCTTTATGCTTTTTATAACATCAGCCCTATAAGCTTTAAAGCCAGCAGTAATATCTTTTACACTTGTTCCAAGTATGATGCCAAAAAACTTATTAGCTGCAACACTTATCATAACCCTATACCAAGGAACATTTTTCATGCCTCCTCCTTTAACATATCTTGAAGCTAATACAACATCTACATCAGGAGTCATCTCTTCAACAAGCTTATTAATAAGAACAGGAGGATGAGTTAAATCTGAATCCATAGTAATTATAATTCTTCCTTTTGCGTTCTTGAAGCCAGTCCTTAAAGCTCCACCTAACCCTTTATTTACAGGATGATTTATTATTTTCAGTTGTTTATATTTCTTTGAAAGATTAGTTAGGATATCCAATGTTTTATCTTTAGAACCATCATTAACAACAAGAAGTTCGTATCCTTCTTTGATATCGACATCTTTAACTATTTGTAGTATACACTTCTCAATTACTCCTTCTTCATTATATGCAGGTATAAGTATTGTTATCATTTTATTTTTGTTTTTCAACGAACATATTTAAAACTTTTGAATTTATAGCAGAAATATTTATATAAACAAATAAAATATAAAAAATAATGACTTTAAAAATAAAAAAAACAATGCTTCTCTTGATTTTAATATTACTTATAGGGGGAGCATTGAGATTAATTGCTTTAGGAGAAGAAGATTTGTGGGTAGATGAAGTTGCAAGCATAACATATTCAGATAATAATATTATAGATTTAGCTTCAGGGGAAGTGCAAGATGAAGGACATCCACCTTTATTCTATATAACATTAAGATTATGGAGAATTTTATTTGGAGATTCGTTTTTTGCATTAAGAGTATTGCCTGTTTTGTTCAGTATTTCATCTTTATATATAATATTTAGGATATCTAAAACATTATTTGATTCAAAAACGGCATTATTAAGTACACTTCTTATGTCCACTGCAATGCTACAGATAGTGTATGCGCAGGAATTACGGAGTTACTCCTTGTTGTCTTTTCTTGCACTATTATCGTCAATATTTTTTATTGACATTGTCAAAAGTAACAAGAATTTCGTTCCATTCATAATAATATTAACACTTAGTTTTTACACACATTATCTAACTGCAATACTATTTGTTGCATATAATATAATATTCATTGCTTTGACACATATAAAAAAAGAGAGTAAAAATAAATTAAATAATTGGATATTTTCTCAAATAATTTTATTTATATTAATCATCCCCATATTAATACCTTTAATAAAAGTAAGTATTTTTATAATGCTAAGAATAATATATATTATATGCAGCAGAGGTTTTTTAGAGATATCTTTAATTATCGCTTTGATTATATTAATATCTTTTGTTCTGATGTTAAATAAGAAAAATATAAGAAAAACATATAATATTGCAACAAAAATATATAAAAAAGATAATAACTTTTTGATAGCCTTAATTATCCTAGGCATATCGTATATTTATGTTTTAGATCTAATCATGTCGCCTTATAAGATGTTCCTATTAAGATATACTATGTTCATATTTCCTATCATATACATAGTTTTTGCACATAGAATCTCCATTATAAAAAATAAAAACATCAAAACTTTATTGATTATATCTATTTTAATCTTTAATTGTTTTGGATTATATTTTTATTATAATACACCCACTAAAGAACAATGGTCAAAAGTTGCAAAACTGGCTGAAAATAATATCTCATATAAAGATATAGTGCTTTTCGATGCGCATTATATGTCCGAAGTTTTTTACTATTACTATCCAAATAGATTAAATAGTTTTATGCTCTTATCAGGAAAAGACGAAAAACTGAATAATATTAATTTTACAAAAACCTGGAATAAAATAGAAGATAAACAAAATATATGGCTCATACTATCGCATAACTGGAGAACAGGAGATTATTATAAAGACAAAATAGAAGATAAAGGATACCAGATTATAGAAACTTATAAATATAAAGATATTGAAGTTATCAAGTTCAATAAGAAAAATTAATTGATAATGAATTATCTTTAAATAATCTACAGGATTATATCCATTATTTTCTCTGCTGCCCTACCATCACCTAAAGGATTCTTGAAATCATTGTTCTTTAAAAGCATAATATTAACAGATTCAATAATCTTATCGGAATCATTACCTGCAAGAATATTTGAACCTACTTTTATTGTTTCAGGTCTTTCAGTATTTTCTCTTAATGTAACACAAGGAACTTTTAAAATACATGCTTCTTCCTGTACTCCTCCAGAATCAGTCAAAATAAGCTTAGCATTAGCTTCCAATTGCAAAAAATCAAGAAAAGATGCAGGTTCTATAAACCTTAATTTTGAAGGAACCTTAATATCAAACTTTTCAAGCATCTTCTTAGTTCTTGGATGTATGGGATAAACAAGAGAAACTTCGTATTTCTCAGATACTGATTTAAAAGCACTCATTAAATTATTCAATGAATCTTTATTATCTACATTGGAAGGTCTATGAGCAGTTACTAAAATATAATTTTTAGTATCTAATTCTAATCTTTCCAATATATTTGATTTTTCTTGAGATATCTTTAGATTCTGTAATACAGCATCCACTATTGTATTTCCTGTAACAAATATTTTACTTTTATCTATTCCTTCATTTAAGATAATTTCTTTAGAGTCATCAGTTGGACAAAACAAGTAATCAGATATATGATCCGCTATGATTCTGTTAATCTCTTCAGGCATATCCCTATCATAACTTCTTAAACCTGCTTCTACATGTCCTACCCTTATATGCATCTTTGACGCAGCTAAAGCACAAGCCAAAACTGAATTAGTATCTCCTTGAACCAAAACAACGTCAGGCTTCTCATTAATAAAAATCTGCTCTGATTTCATCAAAATATCTGCTGTTTGTTTACCATGCGTTGCAGATCCAACTTCAAGATTGTATTTAGGTTCTGGCAACTCAAGATCTTCAAAAAAAGATTTATCCATGTTGTAAGAATAATGCTGACCTGTATGCAATATAAAAAAATCTAAGTCTCTCTTAACAGATTCCCTTATTAAAGGACTCATCTTTATTATTTCAGGTCTTGTCCCAACAACAATACATATTTTCATCTTTCATCCCCTATCTTTAGGATATATTCTGAATAAGTTAAAGAAGTTGTATTCTTGCTTAAATATTTAAATATTGGCTTTATTGCTGCTAATATGAAACCCTAAGCAAACATAAATAATAGCACTTGTATATAAAATATCTTTGAAAACACAAATATTGACGAAGTATGTTACCAATGAAAATAAGAACTAAAGAGTATAAACAAGTTGCTAATTCACTAAAAAATCTTTGATTTTTGTTCATAGAAATTTTAATTTCTAATTTTTGCTATGAATGATTTCAAATTGCAAAATTGAAGCTTTATTCTTCAAAGTTCTCAAATAAGCCATATTTCCAGTTTCAACATCTATTTTTGCTTGAAAACTTAGCAAAGAATACAATTTATTCACCTTTTCTCGCAAATTACACCTAAACCATAAGCATAATACTGTTTAAAAGGAAATAACTTTTCGAGATATATAAAAGGAATACGCAAAAACCTAGGCAACAATTGAGTATTATTAGTAGCCAAAGGAGGTAAAGCCTGTAATCCGAAAAAGCAGTTCACTCTCAATCCTGCTTTTTCCACTACATTTCTTAATCTTTTTATGGTATAATCCTCTTCATACCCAAAATCCCAAGTATTAAACCTTCTTGATAACCATTTAAAGAATTGATAAAATAAACAAGATCTATTAGGCACAATTATTATTACTTTTCCCCTTTTTTTAGTTACTCTTGCCATTTCCTTTACAGAAGCTACATTGGTTGGATATTTAAAATGTTCAATTACTCCTGAATTATATACTAAATCAAAGAAACCTTCTTTAAAAGGCATATCAAAAATATCTCCTAAAATAGGATTAGGAGTATATCTTTTCGCTAGCTTAATAGATTTCTCAGATAGATCTAAACCATAAGTTATCTTCCCTTTGAAACTAGACAATCCTTCGCCACATCCGCATCCTGCTTCCAAAATTCTTGCGTTTTTTGGCAGTCCTTTTGATATGTTTTTAAGAAAATCATATAACTTCAAAGTATAATCAGAATCAACCTTTTTCTTTTCCCAGACTATGTCCCAATTGCTTTTCATTCAATATAAAAAACAAAACATATTTAAATAGTTTGTTGTTATATAGTATTCATGAAACTCATAATATCCATTCCCGCATATAACGAAGAAAAAACACTGCCAAAAGTAATCAAAGAGATAAAAGAAGTCATGAATTCTACAGAATATGATTACCTAATACATGTGCGTGATGATGGAAGCAAAGATAGAACTTCTGATATTGCAAAAAAAGCAGGAGCGATAGTTACAAAGAACAAAAGAAATCTCGGTCTCGCTGAAACATTCAAAAAAGAGATGGAAGAATGCATTAAACTTAATGCAGACATAATTATACATACTGACGCAGATGGACAGTATCCTGCAAAATACATTCCTATAATGATTAAAAAAATAGAAGAAGGAAATGATATTATTCTAGGCAGCAGATTTGGAAAAGGCAATTATAGTGGTTCAATCATGAAAAAGATTGGAAATATTGCTTTTGCAAAAGTTTTCTCGAGCCTATTAAAAACAAAGATAACAGATACAACAACAGGATTCAGAGCATTCACATCAGACGTTGCTAAATTGCCATTGATCAACAGTTTTACATATACACAAGAGCAATTAATAAGAGCAGGAAAATCCAACATGAAAGTTACAGAAATACCTATAACAACAAGAAAAACAAGAGAAAGCAGACTATTCAAAAACCCTTTAGATTATGCTATAAAAGCATGGATAAACATATTCAGGATTTATAGGGATTATGAACCTCTTAAGTTCTTTGGAAGAATAGGACTTATATTCATTTTAGCAGGAGCTATTCTTGGACTATACATACTTTATTGTGTACTTAATACTGGTTCTGCAGGAGGAATTCCTCGCGTTATCCTTAGTATGTTATTGATTATTGTAGGAATTCAAATAGGACTATTTGGTTTTTTAGCAGACATGCAAAGAAAATGAAAAAAATCACCAAAAACATAATCAAAATATCTATAGGCATAATAATACTATTCATATTTATTAAAAGCATAGGAATCAATAATATCTGGCAAGTTTTCAAAAAAGTTAAGCCTCTTTGGCTAATACCTTGGATTTTAGTATATATCCCTGTACAGATATTTGCGGCTTTCAACTACAAACTTCTTCTTAAAGCGATAGAAAAAAATGTAAGCTTGATTTATCTTTTTAAGACTCAAACTCTGAGTCATTCTTTAGGGCAAGTATCTCCAGGAAGGTTAGGAGAATTCTCTATGATATTTTTCTTAAGGAAAAAAGGCATAACATATGGAGAAGGTTTAGCATTAACTATATTAGATAAAATCATCACTTTTTTTATTTTTGTTTGTTTAACCTTAATATCACTTATCTGGTTCTTTAACATCAAACTATTCTTAACCATATTGGTTATATGCAGCATAGTATTAGGAGCAGGTTTATTCTTCATCTACTCAGAAAAAATAAGAACACTAATTAAAAAATATATTTTAAGAAAACATTCAAAGCATTTCACTGGTTTTTCAAAAACTTTTAAATACATATTGAAGAAAAAGAAAAAATATCTACTCCTTAATACGATGAACACAATGATCAAATGGACAATGTCGTTTATAGGTTTTTGGTTTTTATTCATGGCATTCGGAGAAAAAATACCTTTTTATTTTATATTATTTGTCTCAGCAATGGTAAAAATAATCTCGCTAATCCCTATAAGTTTTTCAGGCCTTGGAATTAACGAAGCATCAAGCACATATTTATATTATATACTTGCAGGAATAGATACGTCCGTAACTGCAAATGTCATGATTATGGAACTCATAAAGACATATCTCATAGCGTTCATCATTTATTCCATATTTACAAATCTAATATATTTCAAGCTTACAAAACAATAAATTTTAAATAAGTCAAACAAACATAAAATTTTAATTACAAGATTACAATAAAAAATGATTTTAAGCAATAAGAACAAATACATTTATATGGCAACACCACACACAGGATCTAGTGCAATAAGCAAAGAACTTTGCGAAAAGTATGGTGGAAAGCCAATACTTCATGATCATGCAAATTATTTTGAATTTTTTAGAGTTGCAAACAAAAAACAAAGAAAATATTTTGCATTTGCAAGCATAAGAAACCCGCTTGATGAAGCAACAAGCATATATGCAAAATTAAACAGCAATCACCATTCAGATTACACAAACCCAAAAAGAACCTTTAAAAAAGGCGGCTGGGTAACAAAAAAACAAAAACAAATGTTTTACTTTGTAAAAAACCCGAAAAATGATTTCAATGATTTTTTGATCAAATTTTATAAGCATCCATATACAAGCAATATCAACACAGACAGAAAATATTGCAATTTCATAGCGAGGTTTGAATATCTGGAAGAAGACTTCACAAAAGCATTAAAAATGCTTAATATCAAAAAAGCAAGAAATTTGCCAGTATTCAACAAAACTAAAGGCAAAAAACACTTTACTGAATACTACAGCAAAAAAGGAATACAACATGCACTCAAAATATTTGGACCATTCATGGAAGAATTTGACTATAAATTCCCAAAAAATTGGCCCAAGAGAAAAATCAAGATAAGTGAAAAGGTAGAATATTTCTTACTAAAAAAAACAAGATATATTTACTGTAAATGGATAAAAACAGGGCCATTCAAAAAAATACTTTCTCCATTAAGAGAAAAGATTGAGTAGATGATAAATATGAAAAAAAAGATAAACCAACCATACTTAAAAAAACTTTGGCGAAAAATAAGAAGACCACTTATTTACCATTTTAGACCAAGATATGCTATGCTTTCTTTGACATTAAGAAAAGGCGGGTGCAGACAATGTTCTTGCTGCAGTAATAACAGGATAAAAATATGCAAAAATCAAGATGAAAAGGGCAGATGCAAAGTATATTATACGCTTAAACAACCAGTTGCTTGCGTATTAGCTCCTATAGACTATAAAGATGTTGATTTCTTCGAACCTTGCGGTTATTATTGGACTCTTGACGACCTCAAAAGACTAGGAGTTAGCAATAAAGAAATAAAAAAATATTTCTCAAGAAAAAAAGCGCTTGAAGAAAGAGCTAAGAAAAAACATCAATAACAGAACTAATTATATGCTTCTGTTCTTTTTTCCTTAATCCAGGATAATTAGGTAAATTAACAATCTCTGCACCGCATTTAGTCGCATTCGGAAATTCTTTATCCTTAAACTTTAAATAAGCCTTAAGATCAGGAACAGCATATTCAAAATTATAACCACAATTGATGCCTCTTTTTGCCATTTGTTCTAAAAAATAATCCCTTTCTTTAACCCTGGGACAATAATGAGAATATGAAGCACCTTCAATAATAGGAGGTAATTCTATTTCTTGCAAATCTTTCAATTTAGAATTATAGTACTTGACAATTCTTCTTCTTTTTTCAAGTATTTCAGGTAATTTTTTCAACTGCTCTATCCCTAATCTTGCTTGAATATTTGTCAATTTAATATTATAATCTTCAGGAAGTGAAATCTTATCCCCGCTATAATATTGAGTAAATGGATGAAGAAGCTTTGTGTTTTTCCATAAATAATATACTACATTATAACTTAAGTTATTCAATACTGCAAACAACCCCAAAAAGTAAAAAAGTTTGTAGCTTTTTCTATATAAAGTAGGAGTTTTATAATTTTTATCTCTATAATCCTTCAGTTTAGTATAAATTTTAAAATCATCTGTAGTAAACATACCTCCATCTAAAACAGAAATATGCTTTCCTATACCCATTCCGTAAAAAGCAACATCTCCTTGATTTGCTACAAGTTTTCCCTTTTTTGTAGCGCCAAAAGCTAAAGCACAATCCTGCACTATTAATTTATTTTTAGCTATACTGTTAACTTCATCAGGATCCATAGGATAACCAAATAAACTAGTAGGAATTACAACTTTAGTTTTTTTGCTTATTCTTTTTTTAAACTTAAAAATATCCATATTATAATCTTTCAAACTTACATCAACAAATTTAGGAATATTTCCAGATAAAGCAACAGCATTTGGTACAACAGTACAAGTATATGCAGGCATTATTGTTTCTGCATTATTATAACCTAAAGCTTTCATCAATGCATAAAGTCCTCCTCTCCCATAAGAGAAACTTACAGCGTGTTTCACATTAAAATATTTAGCGAATTTTTCTTCAAATTTATAAACAGATTCATCATCAAAACTAAAAGCAGCAAATATCTCTTTCCAATTGTAATAAGGCCTAAGCTTAGGTATCATCATTAAAAGCCAAATAGTATACTATTTAAATATTATTATTTATTTTTAAACAAACACTAAAAAACACAACAAAGTTTAAATAAAGTTAAAAAAACTTAAATTCAAAATGAAAAAAATAGCTTTAATAACCGGAATAACGGGCCAGGACGGCTCGTACTTGGCTGAATTTCTATTAGAAAAAGGATATGAAGTACATGGTCTTATGAGAAGAAGTTCTTCATTTAATACAGGAAGAATAGACCACATACATACACCTGAAGAAGGACCTAAATCAAAGATCACATTACACTATGCAGACTTAGCAGATTCAAGCTCATTATTCAGAGTAATCAATACGATTAGACCAACAGAAATCTACAATCTGGGAGCACAAAGCCATGTAAGGATAAGCTTTGAGATTCCAGAATATACTGCAGATGTTACAGGAGTTGGAGTTGTGAGATTGCTGGAAGCAGTAAGAGCAGTAGACCCAAAGATAAAAGTATATCAAGCATCATCATCCGAACTTTTTGGCAAAGTACATGAAACACCGCAAAAAGAAACTACACCATTTTATCCAAGAAGTCCTTATGGATGTGCTAAATTATATGCATATTGGATAATCAAAAATTACAGAGAATCATACAACATGTTCACATGCAACGGAATATTATTCAATCACGAATCTCCAAGAAGAGGCAGAAATTTTGTGACAAGAAAGATAACAAGAGCATTCTGCGAGATAAAACAAGGACTAAAAGACAGCATATCTTTAGGAAATCTAGATGCTAAGAGAGACTGGGGTTTTGCAAGAGATTATGTTGAAGCTATGTGGCTAATGCTTCAGCAAGACAAACCAGATGATTATGTCATAGCGACAGGCGAAACAAAATCAGTAAGAGAATTTGTTGAACTATGTGCAGAAGAATTAGGATACGAAATAGAATGGAAAGGCAAAAGCCTAGATGAAATAGGAGTAGATAAAAAATCAGGTAAAACACTAGTAAAAATTAACGAAAAATACTTTAGACCTGCTGAAGTTGAACTTCTTCTTGGCGATCCAACAAAAGCAAAAGAAGAATTAAAATGGGAACCAAAAACAGATCTAAAAAAATTAGTTAAAATAATGATAGAATCAGACATGAGGATGCTTAAGGAACATGACGAAAGATTCTAAAAGAAGAATAAGCGTAGGCTCAATCAAAATAGGATTTGAAGAGAAGAATAACATAAACCAAGTAGTTGAATCAGGCAGAATATCAGAAGGAAAGTTTGTAAATGAGTTTGAACAAAAGTGGGCAGATTTTATAGGCGTTAAAAATTGCATATTGACTAATTCTGGTACAACAGCTATAATGGCAGGAATAAAAGCAATAGAGTATAAAGAAGACATAAAGCAGAACTCAAAAATAATAACCACTCCATTAACATATGTTGCAACAAGCAACGCAATAATAAATACAAACCATACTCCTGTCTACATAGATATAGAACCTGAAACGTTCAATATAAATCCTGAAAAAATCAAAGAACATCTTGAATCATTAGAAGACTCATCAGATTATTCTTTAATATTTCCCGTACATCTGATGGGATATCCTTGCGATATGAATAAAATCAACAAGATTGCTAAAAAACATGGATTAATCACGTTTGAGGACAGTGCCCAAGCTCACGGAACCAAATTTAACGGAAAAGTGTGCGGGAGCATGTCAAAACTTTCTGATTACTCATTCTATATAGCACACAACATACAAGCAGGAGAAATGGGTGCAATAGTTACGGATGATGACGAGCTTGCAAGAGTTATCAGAAAAATAAAAGCCAATGGAAGAATGTGTGATTGCCCTATATGTACCAGAAATAAAGGTTATTGTCCAAAAAGAGAAAAAAATGATTCTCCTGATCCAAGATTTCTTCACGACATGATAGGATATAATTTTAAAACTACCGAATTTCAAGCGGCGATAGCCTGCGCTCAGTTCAAAAAAATTAATGAAATAATCAAAAAAAGACAAGAAAACATAAAACAGATAAACGAAGGTATTTCCTGCTTAAGCGAACAGTTAAAACTGCCTAATTTTTCCAAAGATGTAAGTTACATAGCTTATCCTCTTGTCATAAAAAATAATATAGATAGAGAAATATTGATGAATAAACTAGAGAAAAAAGGCATAGAAACAAGACCTTTATTCGGTTCTATACCCACACAACAACCTGCCTTCAGCAAGTATAAAATAGAGTATGAAGGCAAACTACCAAACAGCGACAGAATAGGAAAAAAAGGATTTTACATAGGATGCCACCAATATCTTAAACAAGAAGATATAGAATACATAATAAAAACATTAAAGGAAGTAGTCAAAGATGATACCACAAATTGAACCCATAATAGATGAAGAAGAACTTAAAGAGATGACTAAAGTCATCAAATCAACATGGTTGACCGAAGGAAAAGAAACAAAGAAATTTGAAGATATGTTCAAAGAATTGACAAAATCTAAGTACGCATTAGCATTCTGCAACGGGACAGCAACACTATTTACTGCATTAAAGATATTAGGCATCAAAGAGGGAGACGAGATTATAGTACCAAGCATAACATTTGTTGCAACAATAAATTCCATTTTATTTGCTAATGCAAAACCTGTCTTAGTAGACATAGATAAAGAAACATTCAATATAGATCCTAAAAAAATTGAAGAAAGAATAACAAACAAAACAAAAGCTATCATGCCTGTCCACTTATACGGCCAATCTGCAGATATGGATGCTATAATGAAAATTGCTAAAAAACATAACCTAAAAGTTATTGAAGATGCCGCTCAAGGAGTAGGAGTAAAATTTAAAGGAAAACATGTAGGTACATTTGGCGAGGCAGGAAGTTTCAGTTTATACGGAAATAAAACTATAACCAGCGGAGAAGGAGGAGTCTTTACAACAAACAACGAAGAGATAGCGAAAGACGCATACCGTATGAAAAACCACGGTAGAGATAAGAAAGGAATTTTTATACATGAAAAAATAGGATTTAACTTTAGTTATACAGATATGCAAGCAGCAATAGCAGTAGTACAGATGAAAAAATTAAACTATATAATCAAAAGAAAAAAAGAAATCAGAGAACAATATATGAAAGAGCTTGAAGGAATAGTTGAATTTACAAAAATAGATGAAAGATGCACACCAGTACATTGGTTTACAAACATTTTAGTTAAAGATGTCCAGGGCCTTTCCGATTTCTTAAAGGAAAGAAACATAAGTTCAAGAAGGTTTTTCTATCCCATGCACAAACAACCATGTTATAATTTTGAAGGAGAATATCCTAACGCCGAATATGCTTACGAACATGGATTATCATTACCTTCAACCGCATCTCTTGATAGTAAAACAATAAGCAAAATATGCGATGCTATAAAAGAATTTTATCAAAACTAAACATACTTAAACAATCTTTCTTCTTTTTCTTTATCCCATCTAAGGGATTCTTTAACTTTTCTTGCACCTTCAGCAAACTTCGTCTCTTTTTTGTCTTTGAAAAAAGTAACAACAGCATCCGCTAATTTATCAATATCCTTATTAGGAACAACCAACCCATTCTTTTCATTCTCTACTAAATCAGTCAACCCTCCAACATCTGTAACTATAACAGGCTTATCAAAACCCAACGCTACTTGGATAATACCGCTCTGTGTTGCACTTGTATAAGGAAGCACAAAAACATCAGAAGCTATAAAATAAGGTGCAACCTTGTCATCAGGTACAAATTTATCAACTATCTTGACATTATCTGTTATGTTAAAATCAGTTATAAGTTTAAGATAATCTTTCTTATCATTCCAAAACTCACCTACAACAAGAAGCTGGACATCCACATTATCTAATATTTTGGGCATTGCTTTCAAGAGATATTTTAAACCTTTATATGCGCGAACAAATCCAAAGAACAATATCACTTTTTTATCAAGACCTAGATCTGACTTTGCCTTTTCTTTTGTCAAACCAAGAGGTATGCTAAAATGCTGTTCATATGTTGGCTCGAATATCACTTCTACTTTAGCATTTGGAAGCAAATTTAACAGTTCTTTCTTTTCCTGATTTGCCATAACTATGAAATAATCACCTATACGATAAAACAATTTCGTCAAAAAAACAGTAATAAATCTACGCTCATGATCCATAACATTTTGACACCATATACATATTTTTGCCTTTGTAAATAATCTAAGCATAAGCGCCAATGTAATATACATAGGAAACATAAATATAGTCCACCATTGAAATATAACCACATCAGGATTTTGTTTCCTTAATTTCATAAAAACATTAAGCCAGTTAAAAGGATTAAGGGAATTTAAGATATGCTTAACATTAAAATCAAGTCTCCTGTTTTCTTCGTATTTTTGTTGCTTGCCTGGATAAAGAAACTTAGGAAACATCATCTTAAAAGAATATGCGACAAGATTATGATTCTTAGACACATTACTGCATAGTTGAGTATTTGAATGAGAAATTCCACCCCTATAAGGATACACTGGACCAATAACAGCAACATTCAAAGAAGGTTTGTTCTTATTGATATTAACCATGAAAATTAAAAACAGATATTATTATTTAAATCTTGCTCACAGAATCCTGCTTTTTCATCTGCAAAACAGCCAAATCAGTATCCTCTAGCTTCTTCCATGCCATAATCGGCTTAGGCTTCTTTCGCATAACAAAAGCTGTCTTAACCAAGAAATTAATATCACCCTGAACAGGACACGGATAGATATAAGGCTTATCAGACTTTTTTACAGCAAAGCACATGTGAATACCACTATTCTTTAAAGCACGAAACGACTTAACAGGATTAGGGTAATGGTTTACATTCTTATTTAGATGCTTAATCTCCTCATTTCTAAGCCCAAGAAGCCTATTGCTCTCAATCATCACATTACGCTTCAATAAAGGATCATAAAATGCTGCACCACCTTTCTGTGGATTATCCTTATTCTGCCCAACTATCTCCATTACCATCTCATAACCATCTTTAGCTAACTCTAAAGACTTTGCTATGCTTTTTAAGTCCAAGAACTCAGTAAGAAGCCCAACATCTTCTATAGGAAATGACATCAGGTTAAGATGTCTAGTTAGGATATCTTCAAACTCTAAAGAACTCAGATATACTTTCTTATTATCATCAATATAAAACAAACTATTATCATGCGCCTTTTGCATCACCATCTGACCATGATTATGAAGACGCTTATCACCCAATTTATCATAAACAAGCTCTCCATCCTTAATACTCATACCATTAAAGCTAAATTGCACCATAAATAATGTATTCTTAGGCAAGAATCCAAAAAAATCATTAGCAATAAAATTATCTATTATATCCTGATAAGTCTTCTCATTTAGTATTACTATATTAACCTGCTTAGACAATATTTCACTAGCATCCAAACTTTTTTCTTTAGCAAGTTTCTTTATCTCATAAGCAAGCTGCATCATATGACGCTCGCCAAGTGAATAATCCAAAACTGAAGCATCAATATCCTTTGGCCTGATAAGATACTTAGTTCCAAGCCCTAGCCTTGTTGCCTCACCAGCAAATGCATGCTCAAAAATAATCTTACCATCTAATATTGCCTTTTTCGCAGCGGTTGTATCAACATCATCCAAGACAAATATATCATCATGCGATAGGTCACGAAGTTCCTTTAATCTAGGATATACATTTATCTTATCAACATCAAGTGAATCTATATTAACAAGGCTTAGATCAGAGTAATGCTTTTCTAACTGCTCTTTAACAGATACTAAAGCAGACTTCATGTAAGAATCAATATTATCCAAAGATAACTTTGAATGCTCATTCATCTTCCAACCCCAACATATTCAAATCGTGATATTTTTAAAACATACAGCCTTGACTTAAAACTCATCGCTTTCATATTAGAAAAAAACAAGAAATATTATATAAAACTTACTAAGAGTAAATAAAAGCTTGTACTGCAAATACATAAAAGCTTGTATTGGTAATACAAACATTTATAAATAAACAACAATTATCAAAGTATTATGCTAAAAGAAGAATTAATAAAAATAATCGAGAAACAAAGAAAAACGCCTTTAAAGAAAGATATAATAAAAAGGGATACAAAATTAGACTTTAAAACAGATCAAATAGTTATAATTTCAGGAATAAGAAGATGTGGAAAAAGTACACTTCTAAAAAATGCATTAAAAGATAAAGATTATAATTTTCTAACCTTTGAAGACCCTAGATTACTAAAATTTGAGGTAGAAGACTTCATAAAGCTTGAAGATTTGTTTAAGAGCAAAATATATCTATTTGATGAAATTCAAAACATAGATAATTGGGAAAGCTATATAAGATCAGCACACGACAATAATAAAAAAATATTCATCACTGGCTCAAATGCAACAATGTTAAGTAAAGAATTAGGCACAAAGCTAACAGGACGATACAAATTAATTGAACTATTTCCTTTTTCATATAATGAATACTTACGATTTAAAAAATTAGAACCATCACTAAAAACATTTGAAAGATATCTAGAAGATGGAGGTTTTCCAGAATATTTAAGATCCAAAGAAGATGAATATCTTCAAAGACTTGTCGAAAATATAATAGCTAGAGACATAATAGTAAGAAATAATATAAAAAATGAAAGTACAATATATGAATTAGCTAATTTTATACTAAGCAATGTTGCAAAAATTTTTTCATATAATAAAATCTCAAAAAAATTAGGCATAAAATCAGTAAGAACAACAATAGATTACTGCAATTATCTAGAAGAAAGTTATCTAATAGAATCAATAACACAATATAGTCAATCAATATCAAAACAGCTAGTAAATCCAAAAAAAACTTATGCAATAGATACAGGCCTAATAAGAGCAAACACACTATCGTTTTCTAAAGACAAAGGCAGGATACTTGAAAATGCTGTATATCTACATCTAAGAAGAATGCACAAAAAAATACATTATTTTTTAGAAGACAATGAATGTGACTTTTTAATTAAAGAAAAAAACTCAATAATAAAAGCAATACAGGTATGCTATAATCTAAATCAAGACAACTTAAAAAGAGAAATAGATGGCTTAAAAGAAGCAATGAAAAAAACTAAATGTAAAAAAGGAATAATAATAACATTAGATCAAGAAGACAAGATAGATGATATAAAAATCATCCCTGTTTGGAAATGGATGAGTGAATAATCTACCTTCCAACAAAAAAAAGAAAAGTTTAAATAGTTAAGGTAATAAATCTTACCTCATGGTAAACTTTTTTACTTACTTGGAAATATACCTCGATAATCTACGAAAGGAAGTTAAATTATCTGAATTTGAGAGATTTTTCTCTGATGCTCATCAAAAGATAAAGCCTCGTTTAGCAAAGCTAGTCAAAAGAAACATATTGATAATAAACAAGAAAGAAAGATTTCTATATTATCATTTAAACCTAACTAATCCTATCACTATAGAATATATATTGATGTGTGAAAAAAATAGGACAATCGAACTATTACAAAAACAACCATTACTTAATCGGTTATACGAACATATCAGACCATTTAATATCAATCTTCTCATATTCGGCTCAGCAGCAACAGATAATAAATTTAATGATATAGATTTGCTTATATTAGGTAAAGAATATCCTAAGAAAATAATAAAGAATTTTGAGCAAACATATAACATCAAGGTCCATACAGTCAATACAAATAAAAGTGCAATAACAAAAACATTCTTAGAAGAGCTAAGAAAAAAACACATCATATTAAGCAATCATGATCTTTTTGTGAGGTTACTTTATGAAAACGAGTTTAAAATGGTGTAAAAAACAAGGATTAAAGCTAATAGAGCCTAACAATAACCTATCAGAAGAATATTTTAGCAATGCAGAAGAGACCTTACGCGTTAGCAATATGATAAAGAAATCCGGCTCAAACATGTGGCTTTCAACACAAAAGTATTACATGGAATATTTAGCATCTTATGCTATCCTAATGAAACTAGGTATCAAGTGTGAGATTCATTCATGCACAATTGAAATTATAAAATTACTAGAAAAAGAACAATTCATAGATATTAAATTATCTTTAATCCTGGAATATGATAAACAACTTCGTATAGACAACCAATATTATCTAAAAAACAGGCCTGTTGATTATGATTCCAACAAATTAAGAGATTTACTTTTAAAAATACGAATAATTCTTGATAACATAAGCGATGATGATATAAAAAAAGCAAGAAATTTAATAGATATTTTATAACAAAACCAAACTAAAAATTATCTGATAAAAATACAATTTTATTTCTAGTTCATATTCTAGATAAAAAATCTACTCTCAAATTTCGCTATTTAGGATTATTTTGTTTTTGTAACAAAATTTATAGTAATTATTTAGATATAATTAACAACAACTTAGGTCAATAATATTGTGCAAAGATTCAATACCAAAATATATTTTAAAAAAAAAGGAATTCAATCTGTATCTTTTTTATATAGATCAAAAGACTAAATATTGTTTATGAAATATATACCATAAATTCAAAATAAAAATCTAATCAAAGATTATCCTTAAACGTCTAAAAACTTTATTTTTAGTGCTTACTTATAAAAATTAAAAAAATATTAAATATGATATGAATGTATGCTAATACCTTGAATATAAATAAAAGATATAACATACAAAATCATGAATAATCTATCTTCCAACCCCAACATATTCAAACCCAGCATCCCTCATATCTTTTGGATCATATACATTTCTTCCATCCACAACATTAGGACTATTCATCAGATATTTCATCTTCACCTTATCAAGCTCCCTGAAATTATCCCACTCTGTCAATATAACTAAAGCATCCGCATCCTGAAGAACATCATAAGGTGTATCTCCATACTCTATATTGTCAAATAATTTTGAAAAATTATCTTTTGCTACTGGATCAAAAGCTGAAATTTTAGCACCTTTTTCCAATAATTGTTTAATCACAATTATTGCAGGCGCTTCTCTTATATCATCTGTCTTTGGTTTAAATGCCAAACCCCATATCGCGATTTTCTTGCCTTCTAAATCCCCTGCTAATTTTTCAATTTTAGGAAGCAATAATTTCTTCTGCTCTTCATTAACATCATCTACTGACTTTAATATCTTAAACTCAACATCATTATTTTCTCCAGTTTTGATCAAAGCACGAACATCTTTCGGAAAGCAGCTTCCTCCATAACCTACTCCTGCCTGCAAAAATCTAGGACCTATCCTTGTATCAAGGCCAATGCCTCTAGCAACAGCCTTAACATCTCCGCCTGTTTTCTCACACAATCTTGAGATTTCATTCATAAAACTAATCCTTGTTGCAAGCATAGCATTTGAAGCGTACTTGGTCATTTCAGAGCTTTTGATGTCTGTAATAACTATGGGCTTTCCTACCCTTTCTAGAGGCTTGTAAAGCTTCAGCATGATTTCTTTAGCTTTCTCGCTTTCTACACCTATAACTATCCTATCAGGAGTCATAAAATCTTTTATAGCTGCTCCTTCCCTTAAAAATTCAGGATTACTGACAACATCCACTTCCTTATCTGAATTTTCAGATATTATTTCTTTTACCATATCAGCAGTTCCTACTGGCACAGTGCTTTTATCAACAACAACCTTATATCCATCCATGTATTGGCCTATGCTCTTTGCAGCTGCTTTTACATAACTTAAATCTGCTTCTCCGTTCTCTGCTTGAGGAGTGCCTACAGCGATAAATATTATTTCTGAAGCTTTTACTGCATACTCATAATCTGTTGTAAAAACAAGCCTTTTTTCATTGACATTTATTTCCACAAGCTCCTTTAATCCTGATTCATAAATCGGCAATATACCTTTGTTAAGATTATCTATCTTTTCTTTGTCTATGTCTAAACAAACGACTTCATTACCTAGATTAGCCAAGCAAGTTCCTGTAACCAGTCCAACATATCCAGTACCTATAATTGTTATTTTCATATTATCACCTTAATTAATATAATAAAAAACTATAATTTCAAAACATTTATATATCTTACCAGTATCCTACTTTATCTTACCCTTGCGCAAAACTTAAATATAAAAAGACATAATTTTAACAAATGAAGAAAAAAATATCAATCACAATAAGCGAAAAAACACTAAAAGATATAGATAGAACAGTAGATAATATATTTATACAAAATAGAAGTCAAGCCATCGAATATCTTGCAAACGCAGCATTAGGCGAGAACAAAACAGCAGTTATTTTAGCAGGAGGCAAAGCAGATCAATTAAAAATCTCTGAAACAGAGTATAGGCCTACTGCGAGAATAAACTCTTCAACAGTATGCGAATTAGCAGTTAAAAAATTAAGGGAAAATAATTTCAAAAGCATATTTATTGTAGCAGAACACAAAGTTTTGACTTCAATTTTTGAAATTCTTAAAGACGGATCAGAGTATGGAGTAAAAATCAACTATATAGAAGACAAAGAAAATAAAGGCACAGCAACATCATTGAAATTACTGAAAGGCAAAATAAATTCAAACTTCCTCGTAGTATATGGAGACTTGATATTTTCTAAAATAAACATCGAAGAAATATGGAAGCAACATATAATGACAAAATCCATTGCAACATTAATGTTAACAACAAGTCCAACACCTTCAAAGAAAGGCATAGTAAAGATAGAAGGAAATAAAATATTAGCATTCGAACAAAAGCCAAAAAAAACTGACATATATCTAGGATTTAGCAGTATTTTTATAGCAGATCCGCAACTTCTAAACTATGATGGAACAAGCTTAGAATACGAAGTGTTTCCAAAGCTTGCTGAAAGAGGACTATTATCAGGACATCTGTCAAGCGAAAAAGAAGTACATATACACACAAAAGCAGATGTAAAGAAGTTTAGAGGAATCACAATCTAAATTTGTGATTTTCAAAATATTTTTGCAAGATATCTCTTTTCTTTTTTCCAGCAAATATTCCTTTACAAATTATAGAATCAGAAAACAAACCTAAATCTATAAATCTCATATAATTTTGACGAGACTTATTCAATATTATTTTATAAGCCCATCCGGATTTCCAATACCTAGAAATATAATGATTTAACTTAAGATAATTATGTAATCGTGAAAGCTGTTTAATTACGTTTTCATTCTTTAAATCAGCAGATAGTTTACCTGATTTTGATATTGAACCTTCATTATCCCAAAAAGACCTAAGCAATGTTCTTATAAATATATCATTATCAAAAAAAAATTCAGGAATACTACATTTAATATCAGAAGTAGAATATGTATTAAAATATTTCAATAAATCTGAATAAATTAATTTTGAAATATACTTGACCCTATAATATTTGTTAATTTTCCCATCATGAGTTTCAAAAGAAGAATAATTAACACCATATACTTTAAACATATCATCAATAAATTGTTTAACTAGATCATAAGACGAATTCACATACATTACAGAATAATGATAACCACTAACATATACAGAACCATCAAATAACAGATTAGACATAATCCTTACCTTTTCCTTTGAGAGAAAGAATTCAATATTCGCCTGTTTTATTATACCTTTGACATTCATATGATATCTGTTCTTACCTAATTCAGACATCGTAACTTTTTTGCACAATCTTTGAACAACAGAATATGGCAGATTGAGAATTCTAGAGATTTCTCGAATAGAATGTCCTTTTTTTCTTAAAACAATTACTTGATTATATTTCATAAAATTATAATGCAAAGCCCATTTATATATCTCACGCACACCTGTCCAGTGTGTCCAGTGCAACAATCAGTAATTAGAGATACATTAAAGACAAATATTAAATAACCACAATAATCTAAAAAAGAAATAATAAAAAGATGGACAGCTTTCGTGATTTCCCGCACATAAGTGCAGTACACACACGAACGGAAGTAGTCTTAACTTCTGTGTTCGAACTCCCCTCCTGTGGGATTAACCATCAGAATATGGGAACAGGTGAACCCCACCCCTATGGCCGTCCAATATATAGAATTTGAGGCTTATTTATAAATCTTTTGGATTGATTTATATATTTTTAATGCCTATCGGAGATATGATAAATAAGAGTTACGTAGATAATGACAAAGACCAAAAAATTAATAGTGAATGGAATAAAAATACAGCTACAGCATCATTATGCCAAAAAATAGGCATATCTGCACTTTTCTTAGGAATTAGTATAGGAGGGTGGCTATATTCTAACAGATTAACATACAATAATGCGATTAACAAGCCAAGATTAAGGCAAAAATACATTGCAAAGCTAGTGGAAGACCATAAAAAAAATTTTGAGTTTAAATATGTAACAGAAGTAGAATATTGCTGTACATTAGATAGGCTTCTTGAAAAATATGAGATTGCGGCAAATGAATGCAAAGGAATTAAAAAAAAATTTATTCAGAGCGAGATACCTCAAATAAAAAGTGCAAGAGATTATGAACATGAAAATGAATTCACACTATGCGGGATTTCAAAGCGAGACTTTGATATATTCGGCCAATACACCATTAAATCAAAGATATACATATTTGATTCAGCATTTTGCTTAAATAAAGAGGATGATATAAAATCGACAATTGACCATGAATGCAATCATACGATATTGGATGCAGAAGGTTTTTATTTTAAACTTAAGCCAAACAATACTGTTCCAAAGAACATAATCCCAGTATTTATTAACTGCGATGAAGCATATGTGTTGGACAGACAATTTAACAGTATATTAAAAGGCAAATTCAATGTCAGCAAATATTTTTTTTGGAATACTCTTCAGTACTACAAAGAGAATCTTGAAATGGTCAAAATATTGTCTATCAGAGATTCATATGAAGGAGATTATGCTATAAGCATCCTAAAACAGATAAAAAACAAGCCAGAAGATTTAGAACAATTTTATAACGAAAAATATAATTGAAAAATCCTCAGCATAATGCAAAAATATTTGAATTTAGTCCCTTTATCTCTTCCTGATCTTTGCAACATAAAACCCTTGTGTACCAGTAAGATTAGGCCAGAATCTTCTTGTTTTGCTTAACTCTTTTCTTAATTTATTGTTAAAAACCTTAGTCAAACCTTTGGAACCTATATTGACATCTATATCCTCTATCTTTGTCTTGAAATTGTCCATAAGCCAATTGATGTTCATCTCATTCTCTTCTGGCTCTAATGAACAAGTGCTGTAAACCAAAACACCATCTTTCTTAAGCACAGAAAACGCCGCTTTCAACATCTCGCGCTGGTTTTTAGCATTTTTCTGTACACCTTCAATATCTCTCTTATTGAACCAATCCTCGTCTGTAACAAAATTACCTGAACAAGGAGCATCCAGGATAATCTTATCAAACTTAATCCCTAATTTGGCAACATCCAAAGCATCCATCTTATATACTATGCAATTATTCACACCCATACGTTGTAGATTGTTTTTCAAAGCATCTACTCTTCTACTTCTGTTATCTATCGCTACAACTACACCTTTATTATTCATATACTGTGCAATCTGCGATGTTTTTCCACCAGGTGCAGCACACATATCCAATATAACTTCTCCAGGCACAGCATCTAAAACTTGAACAGGAATCTGTGAAGCTGTTTTCTGTAGAAAATAATATCCCATAAGATACTCAGGAGTAGATCCTAAAGAAAAGTATGATCTATAACTATAGCCAAAATCAAGAAAATCAATCTTCTCAAGTTTAACTCTCTTTTTCTCCAGCCTATTGACCAACTCATCAGAATCTATCTTAAGAGAATTAACTCTTATAGTTTTCTTCAGCTCGATACTCTTAACATCAATCTCTTGCCCTAGTTTAGAATATCTTTTAAGAAAAATGTTGTTTTCATCTCTTATATCTTTAGACTTACCAGACTTGTTTTTAAAAAAGTTCTTTTTTTTAAAAAAAACTTTAGGCCTAAATTTTTTTCTGTTTCTTGAATTTTGCATAAGACTATTCCTCCAGCTCTACAACTACTGATCTATCCTTAGTATTGAATTCTTTAATAATCTTATGGTCTTTAAGCTTTGCCTTAACCTCTTTATATGAATATTTTTTAAGGGCCTTTTTCAGCTCATTGATTATATCATTGATCAGTTGATAATTATTGAATATAGCATTACCCTTTTTTCTGTTCTTATCTTCATCTTTATTCAACTTCTCTATATTCTTTTCTTGGTCTGCAATCATCCTTTCGTATTTTTCCAGGACTTTTGACTGTTTGTTTGTAAGCCTTTTTTTCCTTTCCTTGAGCTTTGCTTTTGTGAAGACAGAATCCAATGCAGAATTATAGCTTTCATTTTGCTCTTTAAGATTATCTGGATAATAAAGCATATCAAAAGGCACTATATCTTTGCCTTTATCTATCACAAAAGCATTAATCCTAAGTTTTCTTATATTTTTTATCTCTGCAAAAAGCTTGTCTATTTTCTTGAATTTTTTAGGAACATTGTTTTTGTCGATTTTTGCCCTCAAACAAAGTTCTTCAGCGTATACTCCGCCTAATCCCAAATCCAAAGCAAGACATTTCACCACAGACTCTTTATTTGTCTCTTCAAAAAGCCTTATCAGGTCAGATTCCTTTAATTTCAAGAAATCATACTTGAACTTAGGGCAGCTATATTCTTGTTTAGGCATTATCAGCCGGTCTTTCCATTTTTTATATTCCAAAGCAGATAGTATAATATTGTCTTTCAATAAGATAATATTTCCATTACCAAATAACTCAACTATCAAAGAATATTTAGAACTTTTGGTCTCAAATACGAATTCAACTATCCTTTCAAAACCTATCTGCCTTATCTGCCTTATCCTGGAATTACTAAGATGTTTTCTAAGGTACATGCAGAATCCAGGCGGTTTTTCTGTACTCTCTTTTATGGAAGCAAGATAAATAAGTTTTCCAGATAATATCCTCAAGAATCTTTTGCCAAGATTAGGTATGTGCATCTGAAGCACAAGTTCATTTTTCTTTGGCTGAAATATCTTATCTATCTTGCCAGATATCAAAAATTGCAATTCCTTTACAACACATGCAGCTTCCAATGATGCTATACGAGATTTCATTTGAACCTTATATTCTTAAGCTGATATTCTTCCTTCTTCAACTTTTTCAAAGCAGATTTGAGCATTTTTTCTTTTTTCTGCTTTATCTTAATTATGTTCTTCAGTTCCTTTAGAAGACCAGATATGGTATTTTTGTTCTCTTTCATATTCTTTTCATCCTTATCCAGGCTATTGTATTCTTTCTCTATCTCTTTCAGTTTTTCAACCGCTTTCTTAAGCTTATCTATCGAGTTCTGCTTCCTTTCTTTCTTTTTCGACAAAGATTCTAACTTCTTATCTGCAGCGGTTATCTTCTTATCGAGATATTTTTTCTTCTCATCCAATTTAGAATATTTGGATTTCAACTCATCAAGTTCATACTCAATATCAGCAACCTTCAAGTTCTGCTTTTTCTCTAACTTGGTTATCGATTTCAAAGCTGAATTCTTTTCAGTCAATATCTCCTTGTTTATGGATTTTAGCGTTTCTTCCATATCTTTCATCATAAATCACCCTTATTCAAAATATTATCGACTTTATCTATTATCTTTTTCTCTTTTGATTCTTTTTTCTTTCTTGATGTTTTTCTTTTCTTGGCGTTTTTATTATTTGTTTTTCTTTTGGATCTTGTTTTCAGAGGCTTCTCTTTTTTATTTTTTACTTTTCTTGTTTTTCTCTTACTGATGACTTTTTTAACATCCTTATTCCTTTCTTTCTTAGGCTCAAGCAACATATCTTCTGATTTTTTATTTTTGAACAATCCTAACATTTTTTTCTTTCTCCTCTTCAACTCTTCTATTTCAGCATCTATCCTTGCCTTTTCCATATCGTACTTAAACTTGTGCTGGCCCATATCTTTTTCTTTTTCTAGCTTTCTTTTTGCTCTTTCCAGATCAAGCAGTCTTCTCTGCTTAGTATCATCTATACTTAGTTCTTTTTTATCTAAAGTTATGTCTGCTTTTTTCTTCTGCACATCTTTTAGTTTCATTCTCTTCTGCTTCTCATAAGCGAGCTCTTTCTGTCTCATCTCAACATCCAACAGCTGCTTCTTCTTCTCATGATCTATCTTTATCTTATCTGACATCAATTTAAGCATATTGTTCTTGTTCCTTATCTTAGCCAGTAATTTATCGCGCTTTGCCTTAAACTTAATCCTTGAAGCTTGTATATTAAGCAGTTCAATCCTGCTTTCTATATCTTTTTTATCTTTATATGTCTGTTCCTTAAGTTTAAGCTGTTTCTCAAAGTATTCATATCTTGCCATCTTCTTTTTTCTGGATATAACAAACAAACCTCTGGTTAATCTTTCCAACAATATAAGGAAGATTACTAAAAATATAGCTATAAACAAATATTTTACAACATAACCTTTTTCTGAAATCCATTCAAAGAATAAATCCCAGAATGTTATCTTTTCAAAATTCAATATTATGGAATTATCCGTTGTTATAAGCAGACTTATCACATAATCATATGTTCCGTCATCATCAAGATCAATAGATTGAGTCTGTTCAATAAATAAAGTTATGTTTTTTGGTTCAGAATAGAATAACATCTTTGCATTGTTACTTTCTATGTCATAAACTATCAGCTGATGATCTTCTTTTTCAAACCTAAAACCATATATCATATCTTCAAATAAAGTTACATTGAAATCTTCAACACCTTCCTCTATTTCAGGAATATATCCATAAACCAAAGGCGATTCTTTTCTTGGTAATTTTTCTCCTGGCTCTTCAACATAAGGTCCATATACGCAGGATGCAATTTCTGCAGGTATGCGAGCAGGATCAGGACACTCGTTCAAATCTATACATGTTCTTGTTTTTGTTCCATCAGGATAACATATGCTCCATTCAGTACAGTTCCACTCTGGCAGACAGCCCACATAAGCTCCGCCGCCGCCCCCTCCTGAAGCAGAAGGAGGTTCTTCCTGCTCGTCCAATGATTCTATAACAATTATGGTTCCTGTATTTTCTCCGCCTGTTGCATTGAGTATCACTGAATTAGAACTATAACCTGATTTTTCTGCCACTAACTTGATAAGCGATATAGAAGTAATTACAACAAATTCTCCTCCTTGTCCTGTAATAGCAGTATAATTAAGCAAAGTTTCATTATATGTATGATGCGCAACCTGACTTTCATAAGTATAGCTTATGGTTACATTGTTTAATACAGGCACATAATTAGTATTGTCTGTCTCAAAATAAGCCTTATATCTCATATAAGGATCATTGTCATGTAATTGCGGAATTGTCGCAGGAGATTCATAATAACTGTTATTTGTTCCATCTGGCCCTTTAAAATTCCAAGTTGAATTATCTGTATTGGTCGCTATCTGAAACTTAATACTAGAATTGCCCGGAGTAAAGGAATCCCAGTCAATCGAATCATATGCAGGAATACTTTCCGCCTTATAAGATGCTGATGTAAGATTTCCTTGAGTAAAACTGCTGTTAAGTTCTATATAACCTTCGCTTGAATTCAGCACAGTATTATCGAAAACAGCCCCTGAATAATCAACCGCTTCACCAGTCTTATAACTGCTGGTCCTAGTTTCATTAGAATATGTCGTATTTACGATATCAAGCTCATATGCAGAAACAATTGCACCACCTACAGCATTGCCAGAATCATCTTTTACTAACCCTCCTAATCTAGGAATCTCTATCAAGTCGACATCCTGTGTTGTTGTTTGATTATCTATTACGCTAATGTTTTTCTCCTGTGTAAAATATCTGTCTCTTGTGTATTCTGCATCATAGTTGTCAGGCGAAACAGTAAAATTATATGTTCCTATTTTAGATGTTGTCTTTTCCTGAATAGTCATTCCTGTTATTGACAATGCTATATCGGTCTTATCCAACCCCAACATAGTAAAAGAATCTCTCACAGTACCAGTTATATAACCTTCAGGCATCCTTACCTTTACTAGATCCTGATCTCTTGTTACTGTCAATCCGCAAGCTCCAGGTGGGAAAGGCATCAATGTAATCGTATCATTCTTAGAGCTATAGTTTACTGCAGAATATTCTAATCTATAAGTTATAGGCACTGCACATGAAGCATCGACTATCACGTAATAACCAGAAGCATCGGTCGTATCTTCAGCTATTAACGCATCTGTATTATCATTATATAGTTTAACTGTTGCATTATTGATATATAAACTACTGTTGCTCGCATCAGTTATTGTTCCTTCTACTGTAAACGCATAAGTGAAACTAGACAAAGCTAAAGCTATAAGAACCAACATACATATCCTTATCATCTTATATTTTTGTCTCATCAGCTTCTACCTACCATAATCTCTCCTGAATCATACCATGTACTATTATCTGGATCAAAATTTACAATCTGTCCAGCATCTAACCCAAACAAGGATGGCTTTGACCAATATGTGCAAGTTCCGTTGTCGATACAATCATCGTACAACTCTGTCCTGTACATCGCATTGCTTGAGCTTGTTGACAACAAGCCGTTAAACCTATGGGTGCCGAAAGAATAACCAAAAGCGTCTGTTGAAACAGATGTTATCTCTGCGACCTGTAAAATTTCCTCTTCTCCGCCTATATTCTTGATAAGCTTAACCTTATAACCTTGAGGATCCAAAGGCATATATGTAGCAGAATCTATAATGTATAATTGTCCGACAAAGCTTCCGCTCAAGCTTGAAGGTGTTAACCCAATATCATTTGTTGTTGTACTTCCTGGAGTCAAAGTCACGCTACTTTGATAATTATCATAACCATACTTGGTTGCTTTAACTATAAAATCTCCTCCCACTGTCTTAAACTTATAGAAACCAGATTCATTTGTCAGATATGTAGCGACAACACTTCCGTGCTGGATTAACTTCACGCCTGCCCTATAAATATAATTATTCTCATCTGAAACATAGCCCTGTACCCATGCAGGCTGTGATTGTGTTGTAAAGTTTATCACTTTCTCGCTTACTATGTTGTTAGAGTTCTTCGCATAAAGCCTAATACTGTGATTGCCAAACTCTTTCACATAAGCAAGCTTATACGCATTGATGTCATCTGTAGGTATAGTGATATTATCTGTTTCATTATCCAAGTGATACCATGCGCTCGATATGATTTCATCAGCTGTGAAATTTACGCCAACAAAATATCCGTAGTAAGTATTATTATCAACAGGCGATGTAACATTAAAGTCAATCACAGACAAAACATTCATCTTTATTGTTTCAATAGTGTAATGTTCACCATCACTTATGTTTATTGAAAGATTGTTATAGCCATAAAGATCTTTTCCAGGAGCAGAACAACCAATATACCTGTTGCTTATTATGTTGCAATTTATAAAACTTGAATTAGATTGATCCAATAAAATATAAATAAGTTCAGACGTTAAATTATCTGCATCTCTTGTTACTGCCCAAAGATCAACCTGTGTTACATTCTCATCCTCGCGGCTGTTGTATATCTTATTGTCTATATGAGGACTCATATCCTCACAGACATCTCCCACTCCATCTCCATCAGAATCATACTGGTCAGGATTATATGTATTAGGACAATTATCACAAACAAGGGAATCATTATATTTATATTTAATACCTTCAGGTGCTCCGTCTAGATCAAAGTCAGCATATTTGCATATTCCTGAGTAGCTTGTATCACATACATGCACTACCTTATTATCGCTTTTTGCAGTGTTAGAATTTGCATCTGTTATATTTACATAAATCTTATACATATTTGTGCTAACTGCCGGCACATTAACTGTTCCATTGCAACTAACTGAATCTCCAATTTTTGTTGCAGTTATAGTTCCTAAACTTATTCCTCCTTCTCTATATACAGTACAAGAATTTCCAGATATTGCTTTCTCTGATTTAAAATCTGCACTAACCTGCATACTCTGACCGTTTTTATACCACGGAATCATAGGATAGGTATTGGTTCCAGAAACATACTTTGGCTTGACTGTTATAGCATAGGATGTGCTGTTTACACTGCCATAATTTCCTGTTGCATCTCTTGCAGTTACATTTACAGTATATGTTCCAGAACTTGTGATTGCATTGCTTGTATACTGACAGCTGCTGCTTGAAGTTGTATGAGAATAACCTCCTGGCCCTGTAATTTTAAACCTACAATCATAAATTTCTCCTTCATAAGGATCCCCATTATCAGGATCTGTTGCTTTTGCTCTTACCCAGAAAGTATCGCCATACTCAACTTCCAAACTCGAAGGTTGTATAACTACATTATCTATAGTTGGCGCAATATCATCAAGAACCAAAACATCTAGAAGGTTGCCAGTTATACTTTTTGAATTTATTAAAGTGATAAGTTCATATTGTTTTTGAGACATAGCGCTATCAGTAGGTATATTGATAGTGACATCAAGGCTGCTTCCGCCATCGTCTGAATCAACTACAGCAATCTGTCCTTTGTCATGAGCTCCGTTTTCGTTATAGTTCTGAGTTTCAAACAATGAAGCATCTGGTCCACTTAGCGCAAAGTTATTTCCTTGCAAACCTTGACCTACAGGCAAAGCATCTCCGCCGAGATTACCTAAAGTTAGCTGCGAGTAAGTATAAGGATCGCTGAAAGTAAACCTTACAGTATGATTACTGCCTTTTCTTACCCTGTTGTTCCAATAAATCTTTAGTTTTTCGTTGTCCAGAGACAAATAATCTGTCGAAGGCCCGTATAATGTAGAACTAAAATCAGTAACTAAATCACAAGCAGCTAAGCAAGTTGAATCTTGACAGTCGATCAAGCCATTACCATTATTATCAACAGCATCATTGCAGTTCTCTGCAGCTGAACAGGAAGCAAAATTATTATTTCTGCAATTGCTGTCAGCACAGTCAGCTCCTCCGTCATTATCATTATCAAAACCATCAGAGCATAAGGCATCACTGTTCTCTTCGCTGCTGCATAAAGCCCCTTCATAATTTCCTATCATGCCGTAACAATCGGTATCAGCACAATCTATATTAGCATCAAGATCATCATCTTTTGAATTAGCGCAGGAATCATATGTAACATTCTCTACATCAGGACAAGGACCGCAATTTCCAAATGCCTGCTTACATGAACTGTCCTGGCAGTTAGCATTACCATCGCCATCATCATCTCTCGGAGTTATCGCAACATTTGAAGGCAGAGTAAAACTCATAAAATCATTATTGCATACCTGATAACTATCTACTAAAAACTCATCAGGATAGCAGGTTTCGTTTTCATTTTCTGGATTGGTCTTGCCAAGGCAATCGCTGTCTGCACAATCAATTAAACCGTCAAGATCATTATCTGCTCCGTCAAAACACCAGGACAAGTTCAAAGACTCATCTGTAGGACAATTCAATTTATTGTAGCAGTCATAATCATCGCAATCAGCATTGCTGCTGTATGTCATGCCAAATTGACCAAAGTATTGGTTATAATAAGCAGCAGACCAGCCTGCTTGGATCGTATGTCCGTCATCATAATCATTATCAAAACTATCATCACACGTAGATTCATTGTTTAGCTCGCATCTTTTTCCATTGCTCAATATTTCATTATCACAATCTTCGTCTGCACCTGAACCCCATGCACAGTCCATTCCTGCACCATAAGTAGTGTTCAAAGAATAACCTGTTCTTCCTCCTCCATCTGTATAATATTTGTCCCAATCATTGTCTATGCCATCATCACATTCGCTTCCTTTTTCAGAAGAATCTATTGTTGCTCTGCAGTATGCTGCACAATCATATTCAAGGCTATTGTAATCAGCACCCGCTGCTCTATTGCAGTCAGCAACCTGCCAATGGTCATTGTCAAATCCATCGCTGCAATTTAATTCTATGCTGTGCTCACAAATCTGTGACGCGTTTGCAGGATTAACTACGCCATCACAGTCACTATCCCTGCAATCAGTAAACATAGTATCAACATTTGTATTTAGATGCCCATAGGTAGTATCTTCTGTATGCCAGTCATTGTTATACTCATCAAAGCACATAGCATCATTAGCATGCTCTCCGCTATAGCTGCATAAACCTTTTGTATCTTGGCCAGTATATGTATTTCTTGCTGCAGGCCCTTGTTTTGCATCGCAGTCTATATCATAGCAATCATAGCTTGACTGATCAAAAGATGTGCTTCCAGTTCCAAGATAATCAAAATCAGAATTTTTGGTATCATTACATCCTGCCCAAGTAATTCCAGAAACTCCAAGACCTATTTCCCATTCATTTTCATTGTCCGATGCCCATTCTCCTCCTGGTGTTCCGCCATAAGTAGGGTCATCAAAATAAACATCTATATATGTTTCATAATTATCACAGCTTCCTCCTTCACAATAAGATAATGTTATAGTCACATTATAACCTTCACTCATATCTATAAGTTCTGGATGTAAGAAAGTTACATTGAGTGTTGTATCAAGATTTGTTATTTTTTGGTCTGTGATAAAAGATTTCAACCATATTTCGTTTGCATAGTTTTGTCCTTCTTCCAGAACATCAGTATCAACAGTCGCATCACTTCCGTTTATAAAATACTCCATCAAACCATTGGCTTGATCCATCGCAGGAGCATACTTATTCACTCTTTTAATCTCAGGCAAACCTTTAATCTTGATAGTTGCTATCTTATCCAATGCCCATTTCCTAAACCTTATCTTGAATGTACCGTTAGGCATAGAATGTTGTGTCCATTGTATATCTGTATTTGATGTTGCAACATCTGAAACAACTGAATCTATATCCCCTGTCTTTATTTCGCTTGCTAAAGTGCCATGACTTCCTGATGGAGAATAGTATAAAGTATTATTATCTAAATCCTTTTTATCAAGACATGAGTAAGTTATGCCCTTACAGTTGTCATCATTGCAGTCGATTTCTGGGAATATGTCGTTGTTATCTATATTATCGTGACAATAACCTTCTACCTTTGTTCCAGAGTACATAAAGCTTGCAAAAGCAACATCACCATAGAAATCACATTTTACAGTATTCAAGAAGAATTGACCTTTACCTTCATTATAACAATTGTTTGCATTAGCTATATCTCCAGATGACCAATTAGTAGGATGTACATGTATCCTCCAGCTGATGTTATTTGTATAAAGTAGATTGCCCTCTTTGTATAAACTGCAATTCTTTATCTCCCAAGGCACATATATGGATGTTGTTCCAGCTTGAGATGTATTTATGACATCGCTTGGCTGAAGCTCATGAGTTATGTTGAAATTTCCATTTGTTATAGTGCTTGTGACTGTTTTGTTCAGTTCAAGTATTGTACAAGTTCCAAACCCTCCATTACAGTCAGATTCTTCTATATAACACTTAACTTCATTACCTGCTGAGCTTGTAAAATCATCAAACCCTAAAGTAAAATTATATTTGAAAGTTCCATAATCAGGCGCAGGAGCAGGCTTTATGCTGTATATACCTTCTGGCAGAGTTAAATTTGTCCAAGCAGTTATGTTTTGTATTGTTATACTGGAAGATGCGTTATAAGCACTTATCAGACCATAACTATCTACAGCTGATACATTGCAATACCATTCTTCACCATTCGAAGTATTTGTATAGCTTATGTTAGTCAGGTTATTCAGTTCAGGAACTAAAACATCATCATTGTACCAAAATATATTAGTATAATATGCATCATTTTCAGGCTCTATCACATTATAGCTGCACGACAGATCATCTTCAGCAGTAGGTGATGAAGGAACTATACTTACATCTACAACAGTTGGTTTGATATTAGATATATGGTTAGATGATATTGAACTATTCACACTATAACCATAAGTATCATTGAACTGTACTTTTACATATACATTATCATCTACATTGTATGTTGAATTGGTAAGATTTAATCTACATTCAGCATAATTTCCGTTTATATATATACTGCCTATTGTCTTTGTTGTTGGCGGAGAAAAAGTAGAATGCCATACTATACATGAATCAAAATTTGCGTTTATATCTGTCGCATTTGCAAAAACATGAAAACCATGTAAGTTTGTCAAGTTAGTAAGGACAATAGCATCAACAACAGGAGGCTGATTTGAAGGTATGATCGTTATGTTGCTTGACTTGTCAGAGCTAATGCCGTTAAAAGTATCTGTTGCTGTTACTTTACAGCTTACATTATCTCCTATGCTTGTGTTACCATAGCTAATATTACTCATATTCAAGCCTAAAGAAATTCCATCTATGAACCAATCAAAGTTAACTATAAAATCGTCTGAATCCATATCACTTATGCTATAATTACAACTTAAATTATCCAGCTCGTTTGCATCGGCAGGCTGAACATTCACGAAATTGATAGTCGGATCATTATTGGATAAAGTATTTGAAGCATAGCTGGTATTTATTTTTGCACTTTCGCTGTCAGAAAACTCGACAGTCATATTGATTGCAGTATTGCCGGCAAGGTTATCTGTCGTATTTTCCAAACTTACTTTGCAATTTCCCAATCCATCTAAATTTCCTGCTTTAATATTGTCCAAACTAGAACCATATCCATAAAATAATCTGCATGACTGAAGGTTATCATCCCCATCATTAGCTCTTGCAGATATGTTAAATCCATGCCCTACTGAGAAATTATTTAGAGATATATCAACAACAATCACAGGAACTTGATTTACATCTTTGATTGTCAATATCCATTCACGTCTATCTGTAACCTGCGCAATATCTACATCAGTCAACAATACAGTTACATTATAGCTGCCTGCACTCGTATAATCTGAATTATAAGTATAAGTATAGCCGCTGGCTTCATTGCTTCCGTTCAATAGCCATTGTGCTGTTGGGCTACTTCCGTCATCATCATGCGCTGTGATATTGAACTCTTGGCTATCTGTCTCATTTATTACTGGATCGACTGCAGGATAGAATGTGTTTATTGTTGCATTCTGATTTGTTCCTACTACTTCAAGTATCCACGACATCACATCATAATCGCCAAAAGTATCATTTACTAATGCAGTGATGTTATAATGGCCTTCGCTTGTTGCATTCGCTTCAAATTCGTATTCGCCATTTATCTGTTCTAGAGAGCTATTGACATACCAATAAATATTCATAGCATCTCCATCATAATCTGTTGTGGAAACATTAAAAGTCATGTTTTGACCTTCAAAGATTATAGGCAGTAGATTAAGAGGCGTATAGCCTGTAATATTCGGAGCCCTATTTTTATTATTGATCACCAGAGTCCAATCGTGCACATCATACAACCCTTGAGAATCATTGACTTTAACGGTTATGTTATAGGTGCCATTATTATCAAAACCTGGCTGCCACTGCCAAAGTTTACTTCCTGTCTGATTCAAGACATCATCAAAATACCAATAATAATTTATTGCTTCTCCATCAGGATCAGATGCATTGATTACAAAATCTAAAGAATCGCCTTCGTTCGCAATTACATCGCTGTCATAATCTATGTCTGTTCCGTTGCTGAAATTATAGCTGTAGATTATAGGCGCCCTATTTACGTCCAATATAGTAACATAGCTGTAATTTATATCTGATTCATAACTATCGTTTGCTACTAGTTTATATTCATAATATCCTGCATCATCGTATGTAGTAAGCCAGTCACTTATATTAGTTGATGCTTGTTCTGAATCGTTCCTGTATATTTTATAGTTAATGACGTCTCCATCTGCATCTGTTGCCGCAAAAGAAACATTTAACCAGTCTGTTTCGTTGACAACTAAAGGGATAAATACTTTGTTTATATCTGGCGCATAGTTAGGAATCGCATTTGTTTTTACGCTCGTATTTATGCTCTTCCCAGACTTATCTGTAAATTGCAATTTAACTGTTATGGCATCAAAAACATCATAGCCATCGTATATGCTTAAGTTGATAATGCATCTTCCAGTAACATTATTGAATATTCCATTTTTTATGCTGCTTGGGGCTCCTATTCCGTGCCATAAGCTGCAGTTAGCTATATCTCCTACTCCATCTGCATCAGATGCTTTTGCGGTTATGTTGAAGTAATGGCCTGTTCTGTTAAACACATCCAAAGTTTCTGTTATATAAGGAGCTGTGCTTCCTATTATAACTGCATAAGACTTGCTTGCACCTATGCCGCCATAATTATCTAAAGGAATCACAGTACAGTTCCACGTTTCATCGTTGGATGTGTTTCCTGATAATACTAAAGAAACATTTTCTAATGAAATTTGTTCAAGGTCCTCCTTATACCATCTGATTATTGAATTATTTTCATCACCATCAGGATCTGAGAAAGTGTAACTACAAGTAAGGTTCTGCAAGGTAGTAGGTGCACCAGGTGATACCAGTACATCGGTCACGCTTGGATTATTGTTAGGTATAGAATTGCTTCTATTTTCAGTTATGTTGGATGCGCCATAAATATCAGTAAACTCTATGCTGACATTTATTTTCTCAAAAATACTAAATCCATCGCTCATGTTTATTACTGCTTGACATTTTCCAGAGCTATAATCTCCTTCTTTACTGAAATTATGGCTTGCATTATAATAATAAACAATGCAATTTTGAAGTTCAGATAATCCATCAGGATCTGTTGCAGAAGCATTTGCTATAAATCCATGCTGATCAGTAAGGTTAAGGAATTGTACTTGCTGAGTTATCTGAGGATATCTGTTGACATTTGTTATAGTAAAAATCCATTCACGTCTATCTGTAACCTGCCCAGAATCAACATCTGTCAATAATACTGTAACATTATAGTTTCCAGCACTTGTATAATCTGAATTATAGGTATAGCTATAATCCGAGTCAACAGGAGTGCCGTTCAAAAGCCATTGCGCTGTTGGTATGCTATTATCAGCATCGCTTGCAGTAATATTGAATTCTTGACTTTCTGTTTCGTTTATAATTGGATTTGCAAGAGGATAATATGTATAGATAGTAGCGTTTGAGTTTACTGCATTGACTGTTATGATCCATGTCAAAAGAGTATAGTCTCCGTAAGTATCATTGACCAACACACTCACACCATAACTTCCTGCACTTGTTTCGTTTGTAATAAAGGTATAATTGCTTCCTATCTGTTTTAACGTTTCATTCTCGTACCAATATATATTGATATTATCGCCATCATAATCTATTGCAGTTATATTAAGAGTAAGGTTTTGGCCTTCATCAATAGAAGGACTTAAACTTATAGGAGCATAATATGTAATATTAGGAGCCCTATTTTGGTTATTTATAATTAAACTCCAATTCTGCCAAACTGAAGCACCATAAGTATCATTAACTTTTAGGCTTATATTATAAGTTCCATTATCATCATAATCTGTCTGCCACTGCCAAGTATTGCTGCTTGTTTCATTAAGCATATCATCTATATACCAATAATATCCTATTGAATCATCAACATCTAAATCTGATGCATTCACTGCAAATACTAAAGTGCTATTTTCTTTGCCAATAACATTGCTATCGTAATCTATATCTGTTGAATTTGTGAAATTGTAGTCATGGATAACTGGAATTCTATTCACATTTGTAACTACTAACAGCCATTCACGTCTATCTGTAACTTGCCCAGAATCAACATCTGTCAATAATACTGTAACATTATAGCTTCCAGCACTTGTATAATCTGAATTATAGGTATAGCTATAATCCGAGTCAACAGGAGTGCCGTTCAAAAGCCATTGCGCTGTTGGTATGCTATTATCAGCATCGCTTGCAGTAATATTGAATTCTTGACTTTCTGTTTCGTTTATAATTGGATTTGCAAGAGGATGATAAGCATCTATAGAAGCGTTTGAATTTACTATGCTTACATTCAGTATCCACGTTAAGGAATCTGAATCACCAAAACTATCATTCACTATCAAAGTTATATTATATACGCCCGCACTAGTCTCATTAGCTTCAAAGGTGTAATTGCCATTTGTCTGTTCTAGTGAACCATTGACAAACCAATAATAACCTATATCATCTCCATCATAATCTATAGCTGTTGCATTGAAAGTCAAATTATCTCCTTCGTCAATAGATGGTATCAAGATTATAGGAGCATAGCTTGTTATATTTGGAGCTCTGTTATTATTTTTTATTACCAAACTCCAATTCTGCCAAACTGTAGCACCATAAGTATCATTAACTTTTACGCTTATATTGTAAGTTCCATTATCGTCATAATCTGTCTGCCACTGCCAAGCATTGCTGCCTGTTTCATTAAGCACATCGTCAATATACCAATAGTATCCTAATGCGTCATCATCAGGATCAGATGCATTCACTGCAAACTCTAACAAGCTGTTCTCATTTGCAATCACATTGCTGTCATAATCTATGTCTGTTGAATTTGTAAAATTAAAACTACTTATAACAGGATCTCTATTCTTATTGTTCACTATCAAAGTCCATGTATGCTCGTCTGTTAATCCTTCTAGATCCTCGAGGACAACAGTTATATTGTATACTCCTGCACTCTCATATCCTGAATAAAAAGTATAGAAATCATATGAAGGAGATGTTCCAGACTTGTTCAATGTTCCATTAACATACCATGTTACAGAAACTGTATCCCACCAGTCATCATCATTCTTGACTATAGAAAAAGGATATGAATCTGTCTCATCCATCGCTATATTTGTCTGGATAGGATTAGGGCTTGTTATATAAGGTGCATCATTGATCATTATCCTTACTGTCCTGTTGTCTTCAGCGAAAGCGCAATTGCTCATATTATCGCAGCATTGCACATTCCAAACAAATAAAGTATCATCTGGAATACTATTTATCTGAAAAGAATAAGATGCTTTATCGCCATATTCAGTATCGTTAATCATGAACTGTCCGGTTATATTGGTATACAAAGAGCAATTGCTTATATTTGAAGCGTCAACAGCTTCTGCAGTAAACATCTGATTTCCGTCTGTATTATTATGAGGATCATCAGGGCTTGTCAAAGTTACAACAGGAGCTCCGGAATCCTGGATAGTCATAACTATCACATTTGTTGATGAGTTTGCAACATTTGAGTTAGATGATGAATAGGTTACAGTTATATTATAGCCTCCAATATTGCCGGTAGCATTTAATCTCCATCTTGTTTGGCAAGATTGACCCGGGTACATATTTGTGCATAATAAATCAGGATTACTATCTAAAGTATAAGCAGGAGTTCCTGAATTTTCAGGGACATCTTCATCATCAGTCTTGATCCATGCATTTATGTCTTCACACTCTCCTCCGTTGCAAGTTATATTTGTAGTGAAATTAAATATTGAATACTGCCCAACTCCAAAATCATTCAATGGATCTATATTTATCGCGTTTAATGTTCCCCAATTAACAAGCCATTCACTATTACCCTGTCTTGTTGTATTTTCATTTTCACATACTACGCTGATATTCCAATCTCCTGATTCATTTACAACAACATCATCATTATTATACATTATCCAGCCGCTTCCGCTTATTTCACCAACATCAAAATAAACATCATTATCTGGAATGTTCTCTAATTTAAATGAGGCATTATAAGAATCAACACAATTAGCCCTTACCTGCTCTATAGTTTCACCATATTTTATTGCACTGCAGTCTTTCCATATACTTCCATTATAACAGTCAATGTTATTCGAAACTATAGTCGAATCTTTTATCAATACACCTGAACTGTTTGAATAATCTCCTTCAAGATTATGGTTGTCTATTGCATTGTGTGAGCATTTGATATATATTCCTGAATCACATTGCGCGACTGCCGAGCAATCCAAAGTATTCCCGTTCTGACCAGAAATAAGATTATTAGGATCAGCTCCGCCACTATACCACCTGTAATTGTTCAAAGATGCTGTATCCTGTCCACCTTCAGTATCAGAATCACTAGCTGTACCATTTATACAAGTTATTATTGAAGTATCATATTGGTTGCCTGAAGTTGTCGGACTTGTTATGGTTGGCTTATGGTTAACATTATAAGGAGAATAATGATTATAAGGACCAGAACAATTTTGGTTGTCGCAAATAAATGAGTACCAAGTATAAGCCTCATTTGATTTTCCTAATGTGTTATTTGTGCAGCTTGCTAAACTTCCTGAAGACACATAACTGCTGTTGCATATCATTGCAGCACTGCAGGTTAAATCTGATTCAATGTTTCCAGAAGTACATATCATCAACCTATAGTCATTTCCGTTATAGTCTGTTGCATTTACATAAAAATTGACATTATCTCCTTCATCTGTAGGAATGGATGAATTTGAAAAATCAAAGGTTTCATTGAAAATCTGTCCAGTAAATCCTGAAACTACAGGCGGAGCTTTGAAACTGGTGATGTTTGGTGCTCTGTTCACTTCAGATACTATTAATCTTCTATACTCTGAGACATTATAGTTGCTCACATTATCATAACATCCTATACTCCAATTATATATTCCATAAGGCAATGTTTTTGTGATGTTCATAATTATGTTTCTTTCTACATCATACATTGTATAGTTAACCTCATCATCAAATAATAAAGAGCAGTTTGCTATACCTGATTCATCACTTACATTAAATGTAAAATTGATTGTTGTTATGTACACTTGATCATTATCTATTGGCTCAATCAGATTTATCAAAGGTTCATTGATTTCATTACATCCATAAACATAACCATAAGGTATCTGAATAGAGTCTGCATTAACATCTATTGTAGTATTTGGAGAATCTGCGTCTTGACATCCCTTTTCTGAGCCATATATCCTAGCCCATAAAGCATCTCCTGTTTCTATGTCTTCTTCGCAGCCTTTATCAGTATCGTTAAATCCATCTGAATTCTCTGTACAATGTGGATTACTTCCGCAATTAACTAAACATTCATCAGGCAAGTCAGAATAACAAGTGCCAGTATAATCAGTACAATCAATACAAGCAGGATCAAATCCGCTAAATCCTGAATAATTATTACACGAAGCAGTGTCGCAACTTTCACACACACTATAGTTCCACTCATTCTGATCAGCTTGGTTGCTCCATTGATAATTTCCTGTGCTTCCAGTCACACCGTTGCTTGCCATATATTGCCTTTGGATCAAACATTCACAAATAGTCCCATCTCTAGTTACATTTACGACAATAGAAGTATTAAAACCAACAGCATACCCTCCATTGCTTCTGTTAAACTGCCCATAGATAGCCATTCCTTCTTTTATTGTCATTATTCCTAAAGATTCATTTTCTCCTTCCATAATTGTGGTACTATTATCCGTAGACAATATAGAACTATTATCATCCAGAGTAGCAAAGCCAGTTATCTTATTGTCTGATTTAAACCAGTTGAAAAGATCAACATACCACGGAGCTGCGCTTACAAAACAGACTGACAACAACAATGCCAATATAATGATGCCTGCTAAAGAAATACGTTTTCTCATTTTTTACGCACCTCTTTTTTGATCGGCTTAAAAGAAATAGTCCACTTGCCCAGTTCTTTATTATATTCCCATTCTACTTCGTGAGGCATAGTTTCATCTACATCAAGCAATGCTACATGAGGAATCGTAGTAGCAAAAGATTTCTGGCTTCTCTTCCATAACTTTGTCTTAAATTTCATGTAATACCATATATAATATTTTAGATAACATTTTGAATAATATTCAAAAGTATATCTTAAATTATACTTAATGTAATACTTATTTAAATAAGTTACGGTTTTATATTGTTTTTATAGTAAAGAGAACTTTGCATAATTGCTGTTTAGCTTAGCTTTTTAGATTAATTGCAC
>CAYSVS010000002.1:0-72335 GCA_964434475.1 uncultured Methanosarcinales archaeon | reverse complement strand
TTTAATCTTATATATTGCGCACTATGGTAAACTTCATCTGCATATGCAAAGCTAATCATAAGAATGAATACGATTCCTAATGTTATTGTTTTTTTCATATTAGTTAGGGCATATGGATAAATATATTCTTGCATCATATGTACCACTTTCTGTAATTCTTAAAACCCAAGTACTTGTTGATGTATCTATCAAATCATCAAGTACCTCTGCATTCCACACATTTCCGAACATTCCCTCGTGTGTTTGTGAGAATAACAAATGATACCCGCTACCTTCTACTCCTTTTTGGCCTAATTTTAGTGTTCCAAATGTGTCTTGATATGTTCCTCTTTGCCAATTATTGCCATTATACCATACGTCTGCTGATTGTACGTCGTAAAGTTGAGTACTTGGTCCTATTTCAAGATACATGACTGTCACTCTGCAACCATATAACGACTTACAAAGAGTATTACTTATGGATAGAGTTCCTGTATCCAAACTATAGTGCGAACAACCTCCTCCGCTTGGCGCATCTTGATCGCAAGTAACTTGACTACCTGTTCCTCTACACCATTTTCCGTTTGTGACTGATGCTACTTGCGGATCAGTTTCACTTGCAACATAACTGCCTGTTGTTTCTGTTCCTAGTGTAACGCAATTGCTGCATACAACATTTGAAGCACTGCCAGCACTTGTCGCGTAGCTCGCTGTTAATGTATTAGACACCATTCCATCCGTTATACAATTTGTACAACCGCCATCATTTACAGCATCTTGTAAAGTAAAAGATAATCTATCATCAGCCATAGTGCCAGACTTAATCGCACCAGCATCAACACTGCCTGAACTTGTAATTGTCAAAGCATCAGCAACCTCACTATCAGCCCAATCAAATCCTAATGTTCCTGAATTTGTCATATGATTTTTTGGAACTGATGTATCATCTGTTATCGCGCCAACAACGCATCCGCTTATTTCTGAACATTGGTCTTTAGTTGCGATTGCTGCTGTGACTTCAGAATCTCTTGCAATCGTTGATGCTATCCTCGCATCAGCCACAGTGCCAGACTTAATCGCACCAGCATCAACACTGCCTGAACTTGTAATTGTCAAATCATTAACAACCTCACTATCAGCCCAATCAAATCCTAATGTTCCTGAATTTGCCATATGATTTTTTGGAACTGATGTATCGTCAGTTATCGCGCCAACAACGCATCCACTTATTTCTGAGCACTCATCTTTAGTTGCGATTGCTGCTGTGACTTCAGAATCTCTTGCGATCGTTGATGCTATCCTCTCATCCTCTAATGTTCCGGTTGAAAAGAATGCTGTTGCCGAATCGCCCGAAGTAGCAGCGCCGCCTTTGGTTGCGCCAGCTGCATAATTAAAATCAACCTCTCCTGAAGATACACAAGTTCCTGAGCAAGCTAATCCTGTAGCAGCCCCTCCTTCTGAACCTGAAGCAGCGTAATTGAAATTAACCATTCCAGAAGTTATCGAATCTGCTTGCCCTTCATTTACGAATCTAGAATCTGATTGTGTTCTTGTAAGCAGATCACCATTAGCATCATTATCAAGATATCCTTCTGCAGTTAAATCTGAATATGCGCTGAATACAGAATTATCTATTGATCCTGTAGTTATTTTATCAGCATCTAGATTAGGAATATTTACTGCTGGCAATGTTCCTGCTCCTGATGGAACATTTCCCAAACTCCACAGATAAGCTGCATTTATCTTAGTATAATCTCCTGAATCTCTCCAAGTAGATAAGTTATGAGAAGGATCTCCATTTAATCTTATATATTGAGAACTATGCCATACTTCATCTGCGTAAGCTAAACTACACAGAAACAATAATGCAATCCCTAAACTCACCAATTTTTTCACAGTTAACCCCTTTATTCATTATTAATAAATTATTTATTATATAAATATTTTCTTTTACTCCCAATCTGTCTGCTCTCCATACTTTAGATCATCATATTCTTTATCAGCTTCTCTTTTCCTTTTTTTCTTATCTTTCTTCATGAGTTTCACAATCTTTGCTCTTTCCACTCTTTCATTATGTTCAATAATCTTTCTTTTGCTGTATAATCCTAATTTAGCCAGCCTTTCTTTTGTTTTCCAGCTTGGCTTTATCTTTATTTTTCCAAAACTTTTGATTATTTTTTGTTTCAACTTATTGATTTTTCTTTTAATCCTATTAAGCTCTGCTTTCCTCTTCCTGGCTTTTCTTGCTTTCTCTAGAGGTTTTAGCTTTCTTTTATGCAATTTTTTAATTATAGAATTAAATTTCTTAACTCTTCTTGCTTTTTCTAAACTTTTCAATCTCTTCTTATCTAACAACATCTGCTTATCTTTTTTGGTATGGTACAATCCAATCTTTCTTAAGAATTTATACCATTTCTTTGCTCTTACCATCCTTCTGATTTTCTCTCTTTCAATTTTACGCAGTTCTTTTTCATACCATTCTTTGTAATCTTCATTAACCTCTTTCAATTCTTTCTTGAAATACCTTTTAATCTTGTTTTTTAGTTTGTTGAGGTATTTGTTCATATTTTTTATTTTCGCTTTCCTTTTCTTAACCCTTCTAGCTTTTTCTAAATTCTTTAATCTTTCTTTCTTAAACAGCCTTTCCTTTTCCTTTATAGTATATTTTAAACCTAATTTATGCAAAAGCCTGTCCTTGACCTTCCTAACCCTTATCTTGAATATTCTTATCTTCTCTCTCCTTTCTTTTTTCTTCAGTTTTTTAAACCTGGCTTTCCTTGCTTTTTCTAAAGATTTCAATCTCTTGACTTCTTTTTTGGACTTAAACAATTCCTTAAACTCCAATTCCCATATCTTCTTCTTCTCTTTCTTGATCTCTTTTTCTTCAAATCTTTCCAATTTCTCTATCTCTTTCTCTTTCTTCTCCAATCCTGTAACTATCTTCCTTTCTTCGTAAACAAAGAAGTTCAAGGTATTTACAGCTACAAACGTCAATATCACCAATATAACATTGAACAACAGATTTGCAAATAACTCTTCACTGATGTTAAACACAACCATCATTCCTGCAGCATAACCTATAACTATCAATATCCAAACTATCCATAACATCAACTTAACATGGAGTCTAAACAATCTTGCAATATTACTCATAAACTTGAACTCTTTCTCAAGCTTCTTCTCTTCTTTCCTAAACTTATATATGAACCAATCATATATTAACAATACAACAATCAACATGCCTAAAGCTATTAGCATATTCTTACCCAGCCCCACACTATAATAGCTGATACAAAACTGCTTATAATACAAGAACAGCATAAGATTGACAGCAGCAATAATATATGCTGTCCACACAAAGCAGCATACCATCCTGTTTTTCAAAACTGTTGCAAATCTCAAGCGTCTGATATATTTTTCATAAACATAAGGGGCTCCTATTATCAGCATAACAACAATAAGCAATAATATTGCAAATGGCGAACTTTTACATATATTCTCTTTATTCAATAAAGTATCGCAGTCTATTGCGCAATTCTCTTTATCCTCTCCTTCGCCGCAGTATCCATTTCCGCATAAGCATCCTGTTGGATCATACTGTTTATTTGGATTAACTTTCTTGCCAAGAACAACATAATCCTCTCCGCATTTGATAGGCAGATCATAATAGACTATATTTCCTAATATTGCAGTGTTTTTTATTCCTTTAGCTATCTCTTCAGCTACTATCTTTTCTACTAATCTTCGTGATATAGGATTATCTAATATTTCTGTATGTGTCTCATATATTTCCCAATAGTTTTCACACTCATCATCAAGTACAGCCCCCCCTACTTTTTGTGCACTATCTACAGAAACAAGTCCGTCGTTTGTTACGTTTTGTTCAAACAACTCAACCCTTAATATGCTTTTTCCGAATTCATAGCTTTTTGTTCCAGCAATAACATAATACTTTATTCCAGACACCATAGGTGTCTCTGTACCATTGATAAGATCTTGCACGCCTTTGCTATCCAGATTCACTATTGCTGTGTCTGATTTGTCGTTTGTCAGGTATTGAGATAATCCTAATAAGAACTCTGCGCCAGGGCTCCCTTTATTCGGAACACTAATAAGTATTACTTTCTTGATCTTATCCAAATACTTGAATGTTCCTGGTTTTTCCTTATTTACAAGATAGCTATAATACAACGCTTCTCTTACTACTAGTCCGCCCATGCTGTGCGCTGCAATATACATATAATCAAATTCATCTGCATTTGCTTCAAGATGGTGTGCAAGCTCAATCGCATTTTTACTAACGCTCTTTTCTGTAGGATATCCGTAAGTCCAAGCCTGCCATGGCTGGTTAGTCATCCTTATATCCTTAAGCACATTCTCAAATGTTTTTGGCGAGCTTCCTAATCCATGTATCATCAGCAATGCATCTCTTGTATTGCCAGGATCATACGCTTTTTTTAGTGTGCTGTACTTACAGTTAGCGCATATCTTACCTATTACAGCCAAAACAATCTCATTATTTCTGTTTATGTAACTGCTAAGGTTATTTAATCTAGAACTTATTATCTTTTCATATTCATCACTTTCCAACAACTTCCATTGCTGACCAGGAACCATAACATAAACATTATAGCTTCCTTCTTCTATCTTTTCATCTTTTACCAAAGGCAAGGCTATCTTTAGATTTCCAGATACTATTTTTTTATCTATATGCAATGCAATGGCTTTTCCGCTTATCTTCAAAAGATTATTTTTAGGCTCTAAAACTGGATCTTTTGGTTTTTTCAAAACAACCTTAAATTTATCATCTGTAATGAATTCAAAATCATAATATTCATGATTGATATTTTTATTGTTTTCATCAATATTTCCTGCAACTTCAAAATCTTCATACTCCCTTACAAACATTTCATCTTTTGCAAATTCCTCAAACTCTTCTCCGCATTTCAAGCCAGTGCTTGCCAATTTTATCCTATTTCCGTTTTTATCCAAGGCGAAAATATCTGCGTAATTCTTAGGTATTGTCAGTGTCAAATTTGTTGCGCCATTATTGCACATTATATTGAAACCATCAATCAGGACATCATAACCTATAGGTGTATCAAACTTAAAATCAGAACCAAAAACAGAAATCTTGTTTTGGCTGGATTTAGGATCCTTGAGACAAGGCATATTATCTATGTTTATGTCCTGAGGTATAATGGAACTTTCTCTCTCCTCAAGACCCAACAACTGCCTTATTCTTTGTGCAGCAGTTATCCTTTCTTCAAGCACAGTTATCTTTAGGCTTATTCCTTTGTCTGCTATATCTTTTATTAATAATCTAATATCATAAATATTATCTCCGTCAATATCTACATAACTTTCTTTTCCAAGTTTAACATTAACCTTTATAGGGTCAGAACTTATTATTAGATCAGCACTATCCAGATAAACTTTTGATACATGCACTGTATGTTTAATATTGTCTATCTCAAACTCTTGCATATCATTTTCATATAACATAAATTCATAGCTTTGTATTTCATCAAATTCAAATTGCCCTGGTTTTTCAAGCAAAGGCTCTTTAGCGCAAGGTTCGCAAGGTCCTCCGCAATCTACTCCTGTTTCGCCTTGATTTTTTAATCCATCAAAACAAGTAGCTTCACACGCTTTACAAGGTCCGCCGCAATCCACTCCTGTTTCGCCTTGGTTCTGTATTCTGTCTGAACAGCTACCTATTCCTCTGCATTTTCCATCAGCTTGACAAACATCTCCTGTATTAGGACATCCGCAATTTTCGCAATCAAACACCAAAGCCTCATCCAATGTACAATATTTTGGCTTTTCAACAGAGCATTTTCCTGCCTGTGTTCCATCGCTACATTCCAAGAAGCACGCTGGGCAGCTTCCTCCGCAATCTATTCCTTTTTCATCTCCGTTCTTGATCCCATCATCACAGCTAGCACACGCTGGACAGCTTCCTCCGCAGTCTATGCCTTCTTCATCTCCGTTGAGCACACCGTCAGTGCAGCTTGCTGTTTCGCACATTCCTGCGACGCAATATTTGCTTATACAGTCGCTATCAACCATACAATTCTTTCCTGCAGTACAACCTTGACAAGGTCCTCCGCAATCTACATCTGTTTCGTCCTGGTTAATTATAGTGTCTGTGCATGAAGCTTGTCTGCAAACATTTTCTTTACAGAACAAGCTAGCACAATCTGAATTTACAGAACATTGCTTGCCATCCTCGCAAGCATAGCAGCTTCCTCCACAGTCTACATCTGTCTCATCCTGATTCTTGGAATTATCTTCACAGTTTGGAGCTCCGCATATGTTGTCTATGCAGCTGTTGCTGGAGCAATCAGAATTAACAGAACAAGATTTTCCTGTATCGCATCTAGGACAGCTTCCTCCGCAATCTACATCTGTTTCATCTCCGTTCTTTATATTGTCATCGCAATTCTCTGCAGCACATACGTTTGATAAGCAATTATTATTCTCGCAATCGCTATCCAAAGCACAGCTACTTCCTATTCTGCACTTTCCACATACTCCTCCGCAATCTACATCTGTTTCATCTCCATTTTGTATTCCATCATCACAGCTTACTTCAACACATTGTCCTAAAACGCAGTTGTTATTGATACAATCAGGATCTATCAGGCATTCTTTGCCTATGCTGCACTTTCCGCATATGCTTCCTCCGCAGTCTACATCTGTCTCATCCTGATTCATCAAACCATCTGAACACGAAGCTATCTTGCATTTTCCTCCTATGCAATAATTGCTTTGGCAGTCTGAATTAGCATTGCAGTTCTTGTCTACTGCACATCCTGAACAAATATTTCCTCCACAATCTATATCAGTTTCATCCTGGTTTTTTAAGCTGTCTGTGCAAGAAGGATTTTTACATATATTATTGATACATAAATTTGACAAACAGTCGCTTTTGCTTGAACATGCTTTATTCACCGCGCATTTACTGCAGCTTCCACCGCAATCTATATCTGTTTCATCTCCATCTTTGATATTGTTGAAGCATCCTACTTCTCTGCATACATTACTTACGCATAACCCTGATAAACAATCTGTCTGCTGGCTGCACTGCTTTCCTGTGCTGCATCCCAGACAGCTTCCTCCGCAATCTACATCTGTTTCATCCTGATTCTTTATTCCATCATCGCATGTTGGCGTGTATACGCAAGTTCTTGATGTACTATAATCTCCTGTACACCCAGTTCCTCCTGGACATGAACATGTACAAGATCTTGTCTGTATTCCGCTTGGAGGACATATTGCAGGACTCCAAGCTGTGCACTCCCAGCTTGCTGTGCATTCTGGTTCAGCAGGCGGTTCTTCTTCCCCTCCTCCGCTTGGATCATCTGGCTGCGTCTGTACAGAGAAACTATGCACATAAGACTCATTGTTTAGGTTGCCGTAACTATCATTGCATAGATAATAGATGCTGTAGCTTTGTCCTTGGCTAATGCTAATATTTAGGCTGTGATTGTATCTATAGCTGTCATTGAAATTATTTCCTTGTGAATATACAAAACTTTTATTTGTAAAATTATACCAGCATACAGACAATTCATCAGTCCTTATCTCTGCTTCAACTTTTGTTGTTGTATATCCTAAACTTGCGCCATTTGAAGGATAATAGTATGTTATATTAGGCGCATTAGTATCTATCCTAAATGTATTGTTGCTCAGCGCCCAATTATAGTTGCCCGCCATATCATAAGCAAGGCAGTTCCATACATATGATCCATCTGATATGTTTGTAACAACAAATACAGAAGAATTTTTCTTACCAGATATATTAGTTGATCCAAACTTGTTCCATCCAGTGATATTTGCAAATAAAGTTATGTTCTTTAGTCCATAATTATCTGTAACATTGCAGATAAATGTCATATTATTTTTGGTGGCATTATGGCCATCTATGGGCTCAGTCAGTGTAACTATGCTTGTACTTTCATCTATTGTAAAAGTAAAGTTTTCTGCAGAATATGTGCAATTATTCGTAGAATAGCTGTCGTCACAAGTTCTTACACGCCAATACCATTGATCGTTTGATAGGTTCTGTGAATTTGTCAATCCATACAAATTATTTGTTGTGTTTTGTATCAACTCAACAGAACTAAAATCACTGTTATTGTCTAAAATCAAATAATAGGTTAAACTATCTCCTGCATCAACGTCATTTGCAACGCTCCAGTTGAAATAAGGATTAGGATCATTTGTAATTGAATTGTTTTCAGGCAGTCCCAAACTTACTGCATAAGGCGCATCGTTGGTATTATTCACAGTAATGTTAAACACACTTGAATTACAATATGCAGCTGCAGTGCTATTATCGCATATTGTAACATTGACGACCAATACTCCCACATCCTCATTTGTCGGAGTCCAATTAATTAATCCTGTATTTTTATTTATCATAAACTCTGTTGCATTGGTCGTATAGTTTATGCTGTCTTCATAATCATAATCTGTTGCATTTATATTGTATCTAAACTCTTGATCCTCCTGCGCTATCTTATTGCTTAACAAAGGACTGAATACAGGTACTCTGTTCTCTATTTTTATAGCCTCGATGCTTGATATGTTAACATTCTTGGCGCTGTCGTTTATCCAAGTATACCATCCTATGTTTTCTTGGTTGCTTGTTTCATTATGGTATATTATTCTTGAATAATTGTTTCCGCTGATCTGCACACTATGATTTTCATATGTTCCAGATGCATTATGTGTTATGTAAACAGTATCAATATTATAATTGTCATTGACTATTACAGATAATGTTATATTATCTGTAGTATAGGCAGGAATAGGACTTCTAAATAATTGATGGTTTGGTGCACTTGTATCATACACAAACCATGTTTGCTTAGTTATGTTATTCCCTACTTCATCCTCTGCATAAACAGTTAATGTGTAATTATCCTCTATGCTAAGATCTATTTGTTGTGTCCAATTGAACCTAGGTTTCCCTATCTCTGTATTATTTGAAATCAGCAATGCTCTGCTGCTATAATTTATCTCAAACCAGCTTTTGTTAAGATGTTCATTGCTCAGCCTTATATCCAAACCAATATTTGCATTATGGTAGGTCTTATCTGGAGATATTATTTGTAATCCTGGGTTTCTGTTATCAACAACAAATGCAATTGTCTTATTTGCTGTATTGTCCAATGTGTCATTAGCATAAACTGTAAAATTGAAATGGTTTATGTCAGTTGAATTACTTACAATATTTGCAGTATTCCATACTGCTTCCCAACTGTTTGACATGTTTAGGAAACCTTGCTGCATCAATGTATTGTTGCTTATTGTGTACCATACTTTATCTGTATGTGTCAGATTATCTGTGGCGTTAGCTATAAAGTAAACTAACCAAGCTACAACTTCATCTTCATCAGGCTCATGTATTGTTATTTCAGGAGCTCCATTATCAACTCTAAATGTGAAGTTTTCATAAGAATAACTGCAGTTGTTTAGCTTTAAAGAATCATCGCATATCTTGACTCTCCAATAATATTGTCCATCACTTAAACTCTGCACTCCTGTCAATGTATATTCTGATAGTGTCGTATTCTGATCAGCATACAAATATTCAAAACAGCTTGAATTTGATATTTCAAGATAGTACTTTATTGAATCTACTATGTCTAAATCATTTGAATCACCCCAGTCAAAGCTTGGCTGTCTATTAGTTGTATTATGCTCATCTACTGGAGATGTCAGATTGATCTGTTCAGGAGGCACATTCATCTCTGTCCTGCTGCTTGTTGAATTTAGACTGAATACTTTCTTGTTAGAGTTCATGTAATATATCGTTGCAGTATTATTGTCTATATATACTCCATCTCCTTGATCTGGACTTGAGCTTATGTTTACAGTGATGTTGATATATGTAAACTGATTAGGAACATCTCCAAATTCCCATGTTATATTGTTTCCATCCAAACTAGAATAAATGTGCCTGGTATCATTTACATAAGTCAAACCTTCTGGCAGATTATCTTCAACAGTAAAATTTCTTAACCCATTGCTTGCGTTAACTTCTATGACATATTTGATAATATCTCCTTCATAACCAAAACTTGAATTAACATATTTCTCTATTGTAGGTGCAATCAAGCTTATGTTTTCAGAATAGCTTGAGTTAAAATATTCTCTCACTATGCCTCCGTATTCTTTTGCTTTTGTCTGGTTAAAGCTATAGTATGTTGTATTGATAGAGTCATATATGCTGTCGTTTGAACTCACTAAATTTCCGTCTGCATATGTTCCATTTATGGTTAAGTTCAGCAAAATATTTTTAACTGTTCCTGCAGATATTTTTGGATAATTGTACTCTAATATATTATCTTCAAATGCCTTATATCCTATGTTTGAACTATTGTAAAATAATCCGTCTGGAATCTTGTCATGTAAAGTAACATTATATGCAGCATAGTTCCCTATATTCTCTATTGATATTTTATACTCAACATTATCCTTTATTTTCAGATGCTTGTTTCCTATCAACACTATGCTCAAGTTTACATTAGGTTCTCTCACTGTAACTGTATTGCTTAAAGACGAAAGATTGTACACTGTATTGTTTTCTCCTATATATGTAAGGTTAGCATAATTCTTTTCTATCTCTATTCCATCATATACTGAGCTAGAATCATTCACATAAGTTCTTATGTTGATATTATCCTGCCTTATCTCTCCAACTCTTCCAAAGTTCCATTGTATTGTTTTGTTATCTGTTGTCGCATTATCTTCAAAGCTATAATTTACAAGAACAATATTATCGGGCAATAGGTCATTGACTGTAACATTGTTAGCACCTGCAGTATAATTTACATTTATGACATAGTTGATATTCTCTCCTATTCCTGCAATAGTCTTCAATGGCGAAGTAATTTTTCCGAATTCAGGCGATATTATGACAAAAGCATCGCTGTTGGTTCCTATGTAATACTTTCTTGTTTTTCCTTTGTAAGGATTTGCAAGAGTATAATTGTAGCTATAGTATGTCATATTTACGCTGTTGCCGAATATGTCTCCTGAATTGACAATGCTTCTGTCATCATAGCTGTTGTTTATAGTGAAATTCAATAAGATTGTCCTATAATCTCCTGCATCTAGTCTTGAATAGTTCCAAAGCAGATATTTATTTTCTTCCTTAACAAAGCCAGGATTAGATGTATTGTAATATGTTCCATTAGGAATCCTATCTTTTATTGTAACATTGAACGCATCCGAATTTCCTCGATTGACTATGGTTATATTGTATTCTATAACTTCTCCTATCCCTGAATTAGGATCGCTCATAAGCTGTTTAAATATTGTAACATTAGGCTCTTTTATCTCAATGTATGTTTTATTGTTTAGATAATGTTTAGTAAGATTATGGCTTTCATATTTCAAGTCAAACTTTTGTTCAACATTCCTTCCTTTTTCGTTTATAGAAGTATCATTGATATATACTGAGTAGTTTATCTCTATTCTTTGTAAGGATATATTGCCAAAACTCCACAGCAGATTTCTTCCGTTATAGCTAGGATTATTCGTTGCATTTATCAGCACAAACCCTTGATCAAGCGTGTTATTAAGCTCAACATAATTGCCTGCTGTTTCTGTGAAATTCAATACTATATTATAGCTGACATTTTCTCCTATTGTTGCGTTTGTCTTGTCTCTAAATACATATATTCGAGGTTTTATCAGTTCTACCTTGTTATCAGAATATGTTTCATTATAATACGCATTTACTGTTGCATTATACTCTTCTGCTATTGTTGAATTGAAGCCATAATAATTTATATCAACATGATTATTGAAAACATCATTTGCACTAACATACTCGCCACTTTTGTATGTCCTGTTGACTGTAAGATTAAGCAATATGTTCTTGGTTGTCTGTTTTTGGAATTTGCTGTAATGCCATACTAATATGTTTCCGTTTTTAGAATCATAAGCAGGAGAAGATGAATTAAGTATCAGTCCGTCAGATATGTTCTCTTGCATAGTAACATTATATCCATCATATAGTCCATTATTGATTATTGTAATATTGTATTCAACAACATCTCCTATCTTTATTTCTTGGCTGCTCATCAATTCTTTTATTATGTCTATGAATGGTTCTCTTACTGTTACAGTAGAACTATGTTGAATGACAAACTCATCATCTGTGCTGTTTTGATATGTTAAGTTAACATAATTTATCAAGTTTTGTCCGTCGTATGCAGAAGAATTAACATAAACTTCTATGCTTAGATTTATCTTTTTCCTTTCCGTAATGTTAGTAAGATTGAATATCAATCTGTTCATATCAACAGTCAGATCCATATAGCTTGAGTTAGTATATCTGATAAATTCTGTTCCAAAAGGAATCTTATTTATTATATGTGCATCATTAGCATATACTTTGCTGAAGTCTGCTGTTATGTCATATGTTATCTTTTCTCCTATCGCTGCAACTATTTTGTCAGTATCAAAATTAAGATATGCTCTGTCTATTTTTATCTGCTTATTGTCTTGATCATAATATTCTCTTGGAACAGCATTATGTTCATTATCGAGGTAATAACTGTAGTATTCAATATCTGCATCTATTCCTAAATAATCATCAGCTAACACTCTTCTTGCATCTTTGTAAGTTTCATTGACTAGATAATTCACTATTATGCTGAACTGCTGCGCTTGTTCAAGTTTGCCTATCTTCCAACTAAACAACTCCGTATCATTATAATCCATCTCATAGCTCGAATTTATCAGTTCCAAACCATCAACATACGAGCTGTTGATAGTCAGATTATAAGCATCATTGTTTCCTATATTTACTAATGTAATATTCACATGCAGTTCATCGCTTATGTTCCATGTATCTTTCAAAGTCTCAACACTTATTTGTACATCTGGCTCATATACTGTAATAGTAGATTGGCTTATGCTTGTTTCTCCTGCGCTTGTTCCTGTTTCATAGAATTTATCAGATTCATCCTCTGAAGAATTGTAGTACAATAGTGTTGCATTGTTGGTTATCTCGTCATTGTCATTTGATAGATTATTAGGGTATTGGCTTATGTTTAGTCTAATGTGAACATATTTTTCAAGGCTCTTCATGTTTCCTGTGTGATTTTTTAGTGTCCATCTGAAGTTTCTGTCTGTTTTTATTGTTGTTATGTTTATATCATTATCATCAACATAACTATCATTCTTAGTAAAATTCAAAAGATTGGGAAAACTATCTGTTATTGTCAAATTTTTATATTCGCCGCAAACCAGTGCTTCGATTGTGTATGTGTTAAGTTCACCAATTCCTAACTCGGTTTTCTTTGTTGTCTTGTTAATTATTATTTTTCTTAAACTAATATTGCTTTCAAGATGTTTATCAAACTCATCACATCCGCAGATATCTTTTACGCTTAAGTTAGAATCCAATAAATTTTCATCGCAGTACTTAGGATTTGCATATACTTCTGCTGTCCATTCATCTCCTTTAGTTATGTTTGCAATCCACAGTATAGAATGATTATTGTCAACTCCATATCCTGGTTTACTGTTGCTTATGTTGCTCATATCCGAGAAACTTATATATTCAAAACCTTGCTCTGTAAGATAGCTTATGTTTATGTTGTAAGCTGTTGCATTTCCTGTGTTTCTTATTCTCAATGTCCATGTTATTGTTTGATTGAGATTTTTCAATGTTTGATCTGGAACAATCTCTAGCTCAATCTTTGGTTTATTGACATAAACTCTGTGTGCTTCGATTTCTGTTGTTTTATTCCTTCTTGCTCCTGATGTAGTATTCCAATAATATGTTATGTTTGCCTTGTTGATATTATAACCATAAGCACTGCAGTTGGCTGTTAAGTTCAAGCTTATGCTTATATTTTCTCCTATCTCCATGCTGCTCTTGTTCCATACTATCCTTGAGTTTGTATTGTACATATCGACAATAGTTCTGTTGTTTTCCGTACTCCACGAATTAAACTCAAGATCACTAGGTAGATAATCTATTATTGTTATGTTGTCTAGGTTAACAAGATCATTGTTCTCAAAATAGATATTATATTCTATATCTTCGCAGATATCAACATAAGCGCTTAAATTATTCTTTTCAACAAAGATGAATGGTGTTTGCGAAACATTGACATAAAATAAATTATCTTCTTTTCTTCCGTATTGGTCATATGTGCTGTAATTTATCCTATAATTTCCTGCAGATTCATCATCGGGCACTATGATTGAATAATTGATTCCATAATTTCCTATCTCTAGTTTAGCATAATGCTCTGGACTAACATTACATCCCCAATTATTTGGACAATCTATTGTATTGTTTACATCTAATGCAAAAACATAGGAAACATTCAACATAATTGAATTATCAAAGCTTCCTCCTGAAACTATATTGTATCCGCTTATCTGTTCAAGATTAAACCTTGGTTCAACAGGAGTTATCTTTATTGTCAGGTTGTTGCTTTTGTTTGTATCTATCAATACATACTCGCTTATGTTTTGGCTGTAGTTGAAGTTACATGATAAGTTTATGTCTTTTTTTCCTATGAAATTTACTAGACTATAATTGTCTAATGAGCATTTGCTGTTGTTTACAGTTAAATTAACATCAGCATAATAATCAGTAACATTCAATATTATACTGGTTGAATTCGTATTATTAACTATTATGAACAATTCTCCTATCTCTGAATGCAGCTCTATTGAAGGTATAAATACAGTTATATTCTGCGTATCATTTAATCCATTGCTGTCTGTCAATATTAATTCCAGCTTATCTACTCCATGAGCTGCTGAAACAGTTGTCAGCGTCAATACATCCTCATTAAATATGTATTGTAATAAGCTGTTGTTTATGTACCCTATGCTCCAACTGAGATTTTCTGCTGAATCTTCAAGATCATTTTCATAATGTGTAAGATTGATTTCATAATCTCCATAATCTCTGTATATTGAAACATTAGGTACTGCCGGATCAATGTATGGCTGAGAATTCACACTTATATTATATGTTATATTTGCTGAAGTATAATTTTCATTGCCAAGATACCTTATTGTTGAATTATGCAATCCTGCGTTTGCAAATGATGTTGTGTTGCTTAATATTCCTGTTCCTTTGTTTATCAAACTATCATTAAGATACAATTCCACATATTCATTATGCGGCTCTTGACAATAAGCATTAATGTTTAAGTTTTGATTTTCATTAACCAAAACATTTCCTTGTATTCTGTTCAAAGTTAAATTCAACACAGGTTCGGCTTTTACTATTTCAAACTGCCATTCATCAGTTGAGTTAAGATTACCTAATATGTCATATGCATACTCTTTCCAATTATATGTTCCTGTCTTTAATCCTGTATATGTGTAATAGTATTCATTTCCTATGTTATTTACAGAATAGTTGTGCACGCTGCTGTTGAAATCATGTTCTATAATTACTTCATTTATATCATTTGCATCATTCCACGTAACATTGAACATATACTCTTTATCTTTTTCATATGTCGAAACTCCTTCGAAGTTTGTCTTATTCTCTGTCCAATATGGTCCTGAATGGTCATTGTAGATAGTGATGCTATCTATCGCACTTAAATTATCATAACTGGAAGTGCAGCTTACATTGAACTGATTTTCTCCTGACGCGTTAAAGCTTCTGTTAAAAAACCATAATTCCAAAGACTCATTATAATGCATATTAGATAATCCTTCCCAGTTGCCTGTAATGTTGAATTCTATTGTGCAATTAGAATCTAATATTGTCTGGTTACTTGAGTTGGTATAGTTGGCATAGAACAAAATATTCTCTTCAACCTGTTTTATCTCAAAGTCAGTATCATCGTATATGTACAGTCTTGAATCATAACCTATTCCGCCAGCATAAGCGCTGAAATGATCAACAGTAAATTTTATTCTATTTTCAAGATCTTCGAACTCTATATTTGTCTTTTGCCATTCCTCCTCACATTCGAAGATATCGATATCAAAATTGTTGCATCTATAGATTGTATCTACATATCCTGTCTTAGGAAGAATTATTTCAGCTTCCTGTATCTTTATATGCTCTATAGCAAACACTTTTGTTTTTATGTGCTTTTCATTTATTCTGCCTATTTTCGTCTTTACTATAGGTATGTCTTTCATCCCCTTTATTGTAGCTTCTGCTTGAATTGTTGAATTTTTCGCGACTTCATATATCTTTAAGTTATACTTCGAATCTTTTGCACTTATCTCAAAAACCCCTATGTCTTTACCTTCCTTGCTCTGTAATGTGAATGTTTCATATTTTTGCGTTTGTTTAATATTCTTTGTGATGTTTGTTTCATTAAACGCATCATCCATATGCTCATTTCCTTCTGTGTTTGTTTGGCTTTGGTTAATCCTTATTGTAATATTTCCTGTTTCATTATTATCCTGATGCATTGTATCATCTGTTGCCAAATCATTATGTGCTTCTGTTTGATTTGATATTTGTGTTTCGTTTATGACATTTTCAATATCTGTTTTCTTTTCTGTTTCATTTATTTCTACAACATTTGTTTCATTAGTTTCGATATCTGTAGAATTGCTTGCTTCTTTTTCTATCTCTATAAGATTGGTCTTATTCATTATGAGTATCTTCTTTTCAAGATTGTGCGTTTCATTGTCGCTAGTAGCTTTTATCTTTAGCAGATACTCTCCTATCTGTTCAGGATTATCCAACTTAACCTTTATGTTCAATACATATGTTTTATCATAAACTGCACTGTGCTCTAACTCTTCAATATGGTATATCTCTGTATTGTTGTTGAATTCAACCAATATCTTTGTATTGTTCATGTCAAAGCAATTAAATTTAAAATCTGTATTGATGTTTATCGAATCATTCGCCATATATGTGTTTTCAAAGTTTGCAATACTGAATCCTGTTATGTTATCTTCATAATTGACGCTTAATCCTAATACTAAACTGACAACTAGCAAAACAATTATGCTCAGTCCTTCCATCAGCTTTTCATTCATTTTTTCTTTGCTCTTTTGTATGTTGTCCAGATTGTTTTAGGATTTCTTCCAAGCATTTTTCCGATATCTGTATATCCTAGTTCAAACTTGTCTCTTAAGTAAACAGACATGCTTTCTAATGCGCTGTATTTTTTCTTAGAAAATATTTCAACAGGGATATCAAAATCGCTTTCTTTTATATACAATGGTTTTTTGCTTCTTTTCTTCGCATTATTGTATGTCGTCCATATTGTCCTATCGTCTCTGTTAAGTATTTTTGCTATCTTGCTGTATTTGTACTTGCATTCTTCTTTTAGATATTTAACTATGGCTTCAAGGATGCCTAATTTTTTATTTTTGAATACAGACAAAGGGATATTTTTTCTTTTTTCTATCAACCCTCTACTTTTTTTTGTTTCAGAAATCTTCTCAAGAAGCAATTTTATTATATTTTCAGAATTTAAACTATCAAGATCTATGTTATTTTTATTTATTTTATCGCTTAACCTCTTTTTCATATAACTGGTATAATATTTTATAAAAACTATTTATAAACTTTTCTATTTTGTAAGAAAAAATACTTAATTTATAAGAAATATTTGTTTAATATAAATAATTGTACTTAATTTGTATTTATTTATACTTAATCTGTATTATATAATACTTAATATGTAAGAAATAAACTTGCTTATTTGATAATATTGATGCGATTTGTAGCCAAACTTCCAGAAACAAGAAATCCTTTTTGTTCAACCTTTTTACCCATGCTAATTATATTGTTAAGCACATCTATCATCTTTCCTGATATCATAAAATCCTTTACTGGCTTGTTATCTATCATTCCGTGCTCGACTTTAACTGAGAAATCGGTTGTTAAGCTGTTACTTGTATGTGCTCCCATTATGCTTTCAATAAACAAAGCATCTTTAATATCTTTTTTAGGAGCTTTGATCACCACGTTGGTGAAGTCTATATCTCCGTTGCTTGCATTGCCTGTCGATGCTGTATTGTTGTTCTTTGCTGTATTAAAATCATAGATAAAATTTTTTATCACTCCGTCCTTAACAAGGCATGTGTTTTTGCTTGCTGTTCCCTCTGAATCAAAAGCAGCTGACTGCAGTCCTTTGTTAAGTGTGCCGTTATCATAGATTGACATATTTTTGTCTAAAACTTTTTCATTTATCTTTCCGCAGAATAGTGATTTGTGCTTTTCAACGTTCTTTCCGTTCAGGTTAGGTAAAAAACTATAGTTAAGCAATTGCGCCAATACTCTTGTGTTCAACACAACAACTTTTGGTTTTTTCGCAATCTTTTTTGCATCAAGATATAACAATGTCTTTTCTTTTGCTTTTTTTCCTATCTCGCGAACATCAAATATTCTGTTGCCTTGCTTATAATCATACCAGCTGCTTATATTTTTTCCTGATTTTGCTACTGTACCTATGTTGATAGACATATCTGATGCTTTTTCTACTGCTTCGATTCCGTTAGAATTCAATATATATCCTTCTGAAATGCTAGTATCTATATCTCCTGAACTTAATTTTACCTTGTTATCTGAAGTTTCATCTAATATTTTCTTTGACATATCTATAAGTTTCTCTTCTGACAACGCTTCTATCCTTTTGTCAAAAATATCCGGCTGTTTATAATCTTGTTTTTTTGGCAAACCATAGAAATATTCTTTTTTTGAGTTAAGTTTCGCTATCTTTATCGCTTTCTTTACTGTATCCATGTCAAAATTGTTGCTGTAAGAGCTTCCTTCTTTTCCTTTAATCCATACTTTTATAGAATATTGTGTTGTTTTTTTGTTTTGAAACAGATCTATATTGTTGTTCATCAAACTTATGCTTTTTTCGTCATTTGTATCTATATTTATCTGAACATAGTCGCATTTATTTTCTGCAAATTTCAGCATCTTTCTGGCTTCATCAAACATCTAGTTTCCACCTACTGTTGCTTTTTTTATCAATATGTTCGGACAAGGTCCATAAACCGGAACATACTGTCCTGCTTTTCCGCAATGTCCTGCAAAACTTTTCTCGTATTTATTTGATATCATGCCTATATTCTGCAATATCTTTAATGTATTTCCTGACAAAGAAACTCCTTTTAGCCTTTTTTCTATCTTTCCTTTATTTATCTCAAAACCTTCTTGAGCTGAAAAAGTAAAATTACCTGTTGTTGGGTCTACTTGTCCTCCTATACTGCCCTTTAAATAAACGCCTTTCTTTATGCTTTTTACCATATCTTCAAACTTATCTTTTCCTTTTTTTATATATGTGTTGCTCATCCTTACTATAGGAATATAACTTGCTGATTGAGCTCTTGCGTTTCCTGTTGGTGTTGATTCATATTTTGCGGCTGTCTCTCTTGAATGCATAAAACCTGTTAGTCGTCCTTTCTCTATGAGGCTTGTTTTCTGCGCTTTTATACCTTCATCATCATAGAAATAACTTCCCCACAATCCAGGCATTGTTGCATCATCATATATGTTGACTGTTTCTGGTGCAATACTTTTTCCACCCAATCCTTTAAGGCAGCTGCTGTTCTGCAAAAGATGATCTGCTTCTGCAGCATGGCCTAGGGCTTCATGTATAAAAACATCAGTCAAAGCTCCATCACATATAACTGGCATATTGCCTGATTTAGGTATTTTTGAATCAAGCATATCTATAGATTTTTTTATTGAATTATTCAACATCCTATTCAGGTCTTGAGTTACCTCATATCCTGCTAATTCTCCGTGTCTTTCAAAAAAGTTTTCCATCCTGTTATTTTTTCTTGATGTTACGTTTATGCCTGTCATAGTATACCTTAATTTTTGTTGTATTTCACTTCCTTCAGAATTAACATAACTTTTTATTTTATCTATGTCATTATAAGAGACCATACAATTCTTGATATTTTTGTTCTTCACTATGGAATTATTAATTACAAGATCTTTTTTTTCTTTTAGTTCAATATCTTCATTGTTTATCTTGAACTTACTCTTGACTTTTTTCTTTATCTGCTTTGCAATATAGACTTCTTTTTTTTCCTTGTTGTGTTTGCCCATAGCTTTCGCGATTCTTATCGCATTTTTCACAGACTTTTCTATGTCTTTTTTATCAGAATATACAAAACCCCATCCGTTGCCAAAAAGCACCCTAAAAGAATTCCCTTGCTTTACTCCAGACTCTATCTTTTTGATATCTCCGTTCCAAGCACTTAGAGAATTAACTGAAATATTGTCTTCTCTATACTCCCAGAACTTAATGTTCTGTTCTTTTTTTAGAATATTATATATCTTATCGAACATATGATAAAATATAAAAAACAATGCTTAATAAATGTTTTTATTTGCTTGGATAAGCTTCTTCATACAACTCCTTGTTTTTTTCCAGAGTTTCCCTTAATGGGCTAATAATTTGGATGACTTCTTCAGCAACTCCTTGCTTAAGGTCAACAGAAGCAAGCTTTTTTTCAGCAAAAGCCTTTTCGACTTCTTCATATGTCTTGAAGCTTATCTTCCCTCCATATTTTTCTGGTCTGTCTATCACGAATTCTTTGTTTTCTTTTTCTAGTCTATAAAAAATTATTGCTCTTAAAATGGCGAGTAAACCATTACCTTCCACTTTTCCGTCTACACTAAACGCTTTGTTAATCTTTTTCTTTATCTTCTTATCAGTATCATCAAAATCTATCTTCGAGTTTGGTTCAGAAGAGGACATCTTTCCGTTTTCTCCTAATCCTGGAATAAGCTCATTCATAAGATGACATCTTTTTTCATATCCTATCTTAGGTAAGAATTCTCTGGCAAACATAAATATTTTTCTTTGATCTACTCCTCCGAATTGAACATCAACATCCAGATATTGTTCATCCAATGCTTGTAGGATAGGATATAACAATCCAGACATTTTTGGTGTTTCTAATTGTTTGACAACTTCTGCACCTGCTTTTTTAGTATCTCTTGTTGAAGCTAATGCACTTATTTTGTAAACATCTAAGGTGTATTCCTTGCTTAATTGGAAATCTGTTCCTTTTACGAATTTTAGCTTGTCCAAAGGCACGCCTAAAGATTTCAACATTTCCTTGATCATAATTTCATAATATTTTGTTCTTTTATCTAACAATTCCCAAGTGCTTTTCATATTGTCTAAATAAGCATGTATGTTTGCAAAAAGTATTGTAACTTGGCAGCCTGCTTCCAGAAAATCTGCGATCTTAAGCATAGGAACAAAATAACCCAAATGCGGTTTTCCTGTTGGCGCAGTACCCCAATATATTTTTAGATGTCTTTCTGTTAATATTTGCTTGAGTTTATCTTCTCCTACTACCTCTTTAAGATTTCTTGTGATTTTTTTATATTTATCCATTCAATTCACCTTGATTTCATTTAAAATTCTTTAATTATATGTAGTTGCTGTTATGAAGTATATATTATAGGTTACTAATTATATCTTGTCTTAAGCAAGTTCATATAATAACAATGGGTCTGTTGAGATCAACATAACCCAATTTAATACTATGTTTAATACATTAAGTTTATAATCCTTTAAATAATTTGTATATGGCAAATACAATCACAATCGATCAGTCAGCAATTGCGAACCATGACACTGTTTCTGAAATCTTTTTTTCTTATATTGCATTTGTTTTTGTCATATATCTATGTTATTTATTTTCAAAACAAGTTATATAATACTATTTAAATGCTTTTATAATATAGATTACACAGGAAAAGTTCTTCACTCCTGCGTAACACTTTTTATGAAATAAATAGCAAAATTTAAATACTAGCCTATCAAAACATAATATATTATTTATAATGTTTTTAGAGAGGGGATATTTCATGAGTGAAGAAAAAAAATTTTCAAAACAATTGATCGGTAAAACAGTTGTAAGCAAAACAGGAAAAAAGTTTGGTGATGTCGGAGACATTATTTTCGAGACTAGATCTGGTGAATTGATACATATGGTATTGACTAATCCTACTTCATATACTGATAAGCTAGAGTTAGAGAAAGACAAGGCTGGAAACATACTTATCCCATTCAGCGCAGTTATAGCTATCGGTGACTACATGGTAATATCTGAAGAAGATATTATTTAGATTTCTTTTTTGATTTATTCAATTTATTAATTTTGATTTTTATTTTTGAAATGCTTTTTAAAAAATACAGAAAACCAGTTTAGGTTATAATTTAAAAAGATGATAGATATTCTGATTGTCAACTCTAAATAACAGGAAAAATATATTTAGTATTTTGTCCAAGGCGGTGTTGATGAAGATGAAGATGAAGAAGAAATTGATGCAGTATCTAGAGAGATAGAAGAAAAGATAGGTGTTGTGAAAATAAGGATAATAAAGAAGCATCCTATAACAAATATGGGTATTCTGAAAAATTACAAAAAAGAAAGTTTTCAAAGGTCATATACAATCCATATGGTTTGTTGATTTCTTAGATAATTTTGATGATATTTAAACATCTCAAGAAAATTTGCAGAAATATAAATGCGTTGACAAATCCAAAATATTGAATTATTTCAAGTTCCAGAGCAAAAGGAGACGTTTAGTAAATATTAAACTGCTAAAAATCAAGAGTAATACTATTTTCTCTATTATCATAAACTATATAAACGATTCCTTTTTCTTCTTGATTATGTATGAACATAAGATATGGATAGAGAAATATAGGCCAAAAACATTCGATGAGATCAAAGGTCAGAAAGAGACTATTCCGAGAATCAAAGCATTTGTTAAACAGGGTAATATGCCTCACTTGTTATTATCAGGGCCTGCTGGCGTAGGGAAATCAACAACAGCACTAGTGATAGCAAAACAGTTGTTTGGAGAAGGTTGGAGACAGAACTTCTTGGAATTAAACGCATCAGATGAAAGAGGAATAGATGTAGTAAGAGTAAAAGTAAAGGATTTTGCAAGGACACGAGCCATCGGCAACGTTCCATTCAAAATAATATTTCTAGATGAATGCGATGCTTTGACAAAAGACGCACAGCAAGCTCTAAGAAGAACCATGGAAAACTATACCTTGACATGCAGATTTATACTAAGCTGCAATTACAGCAGCAAGATTATAGATCCTATACAAAGCAGATGTGCTATATTCCGTTTTAAACCGCTTCCGCAGGAAGACATAAATGAACTTATAGATTACATTTCAGAAAAAGAACAATTAACAGTTGATGCAGAAGCGAAAAAAGCGCTTGTTGATGTAAGCGAAGGTGATTGTAGAAGAGTGGAGAACGTTATGCAAAGCTGCGCAGCTATCAATCCTACCATTACCGCTGAGAATATTTATTCTTTATCTTCTGTAGCGCGGCCAAAAGAGGTTAAGGAAGTTCTTCAGCTTGCTATAGAAAATAATTTTATAGAAGCAAAGAAAAAACTTCTAAAAGTGATGCTAAATTACGGATTATCGGGATTAGATGTCATAAAACAGATACAGAAAGAAGTATGGGAATTAGACATAGATTCAAAACAAAAGATAATCCTTATAGATAAATGCGGCGAGATTGAGTTTAGATTAGTAGAAGGATCAGACGACTATGTTCAGCTGGAAGCTTTACTGGCACAATTTACTTTAGCAAAGAATTGATGCAATTATCAAAAAACTTGTTTATCATTCTAAAATTATCAAAAGATTAATAAATAGTGGATACTATATATTATAAAAAAGAGGTCTTAAATATGGCAAAGAAAAAAACATCTCGTTCAGCGAAATCTAAAAGCAAATCTAAATCAAGAATCAGATCCCTAAAGAAATCTTCAACTAGTTCAAAAAAAAAAGTTTCCAGGTCTAGAAGTAAATTTAAAAAGCAAAAATCAAAATCTAAACCTAAACAATCAAAAAAGACAAAACAAAAAAAATCATCTAAAAAAAATAAAAACAAAAAAAACACAGAAATGGATATACCTTTGCCGCCAAAAGAAATTAAGTCTCTTACAAAAAAATATTCTGAAAAATCTGAAAAAGGTTTCTTATCCAAATTATTTGGAAAAAAAGGAAAATCCATGGAAAAACAATCCAAACAGAAGAAAGATAAAAAGATTAAAAATCCTGTTAAGAAGGCAAAACCTCAAATAAGGTTTAATATTCCTAAAACAAAGAAGAGTTCTGTAGAATCGAAAAAGAGTAAAACTCAACAGCACAAATTTAAAGAGGACAAAAGTATAAGTATAGATGTCAAAAAAAGGATGGGTTACCTTGAAAAGATAGATCTTCTTAATAAAAAAATCAAGAAAAAAGACAATGAGATTAAGCAAAAGAAAGATGATCTCATACAGAAAAACAAGGTTATAAGCGATCTTCATAAATCAGTTGATGATTTGTCTAATGATAAAGAAAGACAGAAAAAGATTTTAGATAACAAGGAAAAAGAGCTAAAAGAACTCAAAAGCAAATTAGCAGAAGTCAAACCTTCTTTGTCAGAAGCAGAGAAAGCCAACAAAAAGCTTACTTATGATTATAACAAGATAGTAAAAAAATCAAATGTAGCTTATGATAAAGCTGATTTTTATATGTCTCAGGTTAAAGAGCTTTCCAAGGATGTATCTTCATTGAAATCAGAACTTAAGAAAAAAGATAAACTTATTGGCGATCTTTATAGATATCTTGATTCGTCAAAAGACAGTATAAAACAAAAACTTGAAAATATATCTGATCTAAATAAAAACATACATAATCTTGAGAAACAGGTTGATGTTCTTAAAGACCATGAGAAAAAAGAACTTGTTTACAAGAAAAAACTTGATTCTTTAAAAGAGCAGCAGGAACTATTGAAAAAGGAGATGCATACTCTAAAGGAAAACAACAGGCAGTTGCTTAAGGATAATCAGAAATTTGAAAAGATTTTCACTCCTATGAATGTAGAGGTAGAAAAATTAAGGAAAACTGTACAGGAAAAGGATTCTTATTATCCTCTGCTTATGTATGTCCAACAGAAAGATTGTAAAAAAGAGATAGCTAAACTTAAGCAGTATATTGCGGAATTAAGAAATAAGTAAAAAAAAATATTTATTCTTATGTGTTTTTTACTATTATCTGTGTATCTATGTGCTGTTTATACTCATAATCTAGCTCAATCTTTATCTGTTTCTCTGAATCTGTTTTTGTAGGCAATGATTGTGTACATACTACTGTTCTTCTCTCTTTTCCGCCTTCGCCATATAAAGCTAGCTCTCCTTCAGTTCCTGCGCTTAACCCGCTACATGATAACTCTCCACCGGTAATTCCGCTTGTTACTTTTACATTAACCTTGTTCTTATTCTCTAGTCCTTGACTGCAATCACTATCTTTCTTGAATATCAATCCATTTCCAGTATGTGCTATATCAAAACTGAAAGAGATTTTATCTTTTCCAGTAGCTCTTTGGTTGACATTTTCAATTTTCACAGGTGCTCCTGAATTTTCTACTCCTTTATCCCCTGTAACTTCACAGAATGCTTCTTCTCCTGATTTTCTTGTAGTTCCCAGTATATCTTCAAGGACACATATCTGTGAAACAGCAGTTGTTCCGTATGGATAGCATACTTCTCCTCTTATTGTGTAAGGCACGCTTCCTGTAACAGTTGAAGCTTGTAGATTCTCAAAGTCAATATTTTCTATGCTTCCTGAAATTTCGTTTCCTTGAGGATCCAGATTAGCGCCTCTAAGTTCTACTGTATTGCTTTTCTCAACTTCAGGATTACCGAAATCAGCAGGATCTATTCCAACTATCTTGATTTCTGCTTCGTTTGCAGGAATATCGTGTTCTCCAACATTTTCCAATCTTAGGTTTATATTGAAAGGATAATCCGCATCATATACTTCTTCAGGCGGTGCACCTTCAACGAACTTAAGGTCTAAACCCTTATTTCCGCCTATGAACGCTTTTGTTGTTGCTCCTGTAGATGTCTTTTCATTTGTTTGTTCTTCGCATCCTACAGCGCAAAACATAAATAAGACCAATGTAATGATCGCAAATATTTTTTTCATCATTTTTTATCACCTTTTAATTCGGAATTCTGACTATTTCAACATTTTTTGATATTGAGTCAACATAACCATAATCTAATTTAATCTTGATAGGGGTTTGATAAGAGTTGTCTGCGTTTACTCTAAACGTACAATATATGGATCCTCTGCCGTTTGTTAATGGAACTTCATTATTGCTTGGATTGCATTTTTCTAAACTTCCGCTTGTCATATCAATATCATACCTTACCTTGTTCAAGTCTGCATATTCAAGGTCAAAAGGGCACTTTGTTGAGGAAACAGAACTTCTTCTGATAACTTCTCCTCCGCCCACATTAGCAATATCTATCTTGAAATGTACTTTGTCCTCTATTGTGTCTGCACTAACTCTTGTAACTGCTACAGGAGCACCTTGCCCTCCGCCTAAACTAATATCTCTAGCTTCACATGCTTTTTCTGAAACATCAACATCATACAACTTAGGGTCTATACACACTACTGGATTTGCTTTTGTTTCATATGGATAGCACATAGATACGAGCATTTTCACAGGGAACGAATCCGTTCCTTCGGGCAGCCTAAAAGATTGTGCTTCAAAAGAAAGCTTTTCAAATCCTCCCTGTTCGTTAAAATTTGATTTAGGCTCAAGGTTAGTGAAACTATGGTGCAGTGGCTTAAGAGGTATGAGGTTTTTATCAAAACCTGTAATGTATATGTCTCCGCTTGTTTCAAAAGCACCTTTGTTGTTAAGCTCTACAAGAATATTCAAACCTGATTTATCATAAGTTCTTACAGGAGGCATATTTTCCATGAATTTCATATTTATGCCATTTGTTCCAGTATATATCTTGTTGCTCATCACACCTGGCCCGAATGTTTCAGTAGATTTTTTCTTTACGCAGCCAGTAGAAAAAACTAGCAGAAGCATCAATACTATTACCATAACTCTTTTTTTTGTCATCTTAACGCTCTCTTTTTATAATCAATTATAATTATTGTCACTTAATTATTCATTTTATACAATATATAAGCTTTTCGGTAAAAAACTTGATTTTGCTGCGTTGGGATTTTTTATTTTTTAAGCATATTAATATTATTATTTCTCTGCTATTTTTTTATAGTTATCTCTCCTTGATGTACTGTCTTATAGTCATAAGATAATTTTACGCTAAGTATTGTACTATCTGTTCCTTCTTCATTTGATATGTCTCTATAGCATACGAATTTTGGTTCCTTTTGTTCGTTAAAATCTTCTATAATATAATTTTTGCATGTAAGTTCATTTGTTGACAGCATGGCTTCTTCAAGCTTTATCTTATCAAAAGTTAGCTTGCCATCTCCTACATTATCTAGGTATATTTCATAATTAGCTCTCAGTTTACTTCCTACTGAACTTATATATTGTTCTACCTTCTTTACTGCTATTGGCGCTCCCTGGCTGCTTAACCTTACATCTTTCATTTCGCATAGATCTTCACTTAATTTTATGTTTTTCAAAGCATTAGGATTTACGCAAACTTCTGCGCTAGCTATTGTTTCGTAGCTGTAGAACAAGCCTATATCGAAAGATGCATCATATTCTTCCATACCTAAAGGTATTCCTTTATTTTTCGCGTTTATTTGGATGAATTTAAGCTCTCCTTCTGGATTATCTTGGCTTCTTCCTTTCAGGTTTATCTTTTCTTTATAATCTTCCTTTTCAACATCAAAATACATATCTACTAATCCTGCCAAGGATATTTCTGCTTCTTCTACATCATATCTTCCTGTATTTCTGATAGCCACTCCTATGGTAAAATCTTCGTATTCATATATTTCTTCAGGCGGCATATTTTCTAATATTTCAACTTCCAAAGCTTTTGTTCCTTTATTATAATCTATGGGAGAGGATATGTCTTTTGTAGGGTTTTTTTTGACTAACATATCACATCCTGTAACCAGAATAGTTATAAGTGCCAATGCAAGAATAATCCTTGTTTTTTTCATGATACCACCGGAACATTGACTTTTATTTTGAATGTCTCGTCATACTTATAAGAATATCTTACTCTTCCTAAGAAATCTTTAACTTCATAATCGCCTTCTGGTTCTATGAGGTATTGTCCTTCTGTTTCATCGATATATAATTTACATGTTGTGAACAAGGCAATGTCATTCTTTCCTACGCCTGAAAAATCACCTGCAATATTCTCTTCCTTAAGATAAAGCTTGTTGCTTTCTTCGTCATATCTGAATTTAGTGCATTCTCCTTCAACAGGCTTTATTCCTTCTGCCAAAGTCATCTCTATCTCTTTTATCTTTGTTATTTTTCCATCTATATTGTTAACTACGACATATGTAGAATCCATTTCAATCATGCCATTTTTCTGTTTTCTGTTGCTTATTGTTCCGCTTTCTATGTCTGTATTTCCCATTAGTATGCTCGGTACAACGAAATCATTTTCAGGAGCTACACTTACATAAGATCCTGCTTTTTCAGCATCAGGATAAGTGTTGAGTATATACCTATCTATCAGTTCCTGTTTTATTTTATTGTCTGTCATGCTCCCTATAAATATTCTTCTTAGTATGGATTCTGTAGTCATATCATCAACATTTACCACAAAATGTACATTGTATACTTTGTTTTCCAGAGGTTTAGAAGGCTGACAGAATAGTGTCGCTTTATCTTCATCTTTAAATAGAATTATCTCTGTCTTATCTATTATGCCCTTTATTCTTGGCTCTCCTTTTCTTTCAAAATAACAGCTTAATCCTGCATTGATGTTTTCATTTACTTCATATTCCATACTCGCCTGCACTTTGCCTGCGGCATCTTTCAGTTCTATCTGTCCGAATTGCGTCAATTGTTTAGGTGCTTTTATTTCTATCTTGTTCTGGTTTATTTTTTTAGATGTAGCGCCTTTGAACTGTTCTTCTTCTCTTTCTTCTTGAGGATTCATACATGATTCATATCCTTCTTCTCCTGGATTTATTGTACACTTAGCAATCCTTGCGAATTCTTCCCATGCGCTTTCTTGTTGTTCTTGTTTGATCTCTTCAACTTCTTCTGTTTGTCCTACTTGTGCTATGGTCTGTGTCAAACCCATCATTACAAGTCCGAAAACGATGAAATAAACTAAAGCTAATCTTGATAATGCAACCAGTTTAGTCTGCTCTTGCTTCCATTTATAGAACAATGCAAACAACACCCACCAAGGCCAGTATATAGGCAGCAAGAACCTGTTGGTAGCTAATCCAAAAGCTGCAAATATTTCAGTATGCCAAAAGCTTAAAACTCCTGCAACAAACGCATATACATTCAAAGGTATCAGCGCATACATGATCAAACCTAGATTAAGAAAAAACAATAAAGATCTGTTAAGTTCAAAACCTATGGCATTTACTATCAAAGGTATAGCATAGATGAACCATCCGCAGTAAACTATTTTTTTGAGTTTTTCTGATTCTTTGTTTATCTCTTCTTCTGTCTTCTCTTTTGTTTTAGGCATTATTTTACTAATGGTCTTTCCGACTGCTCTGCCTGCTAAACCGCCTAAACCTATTTTTGCAGCAGTTTCTATTTTATTTCCTGCCAAACTTTCTTCTGTCTCTTTTTTTTCTGCAGCCATTCTTTCTTGCGCTTGTTTTTTTTCAGCTTTTACCAGTGTTGACAAAGGTTTTGCTGATTCTCTTTCTTCTTTTCTTCTGAGCAGCTCTTTTTTTCTTGCTTGTTGTTCAGGTGTAAGCGCCATTTTTGGTTTTAAAAGAAAAAAATTAATCCTCTTTTTCAAATAGTTCAACGTTTAGTTCTGAAACATAAAAATCCTCTTTTGGAAGTATCTTGATTATGTTTGTGCCTTTATTGATGAATAATCTAATGTTTCTTCCAAACTCCAGTTTGTCAGTATCAAGCACTGTTTCATGTCCGTTGATTATTATGCTTGCTTCTTTCTCTATGTTAGGATCAGCGAACTTCATAGTTAAATTCACATAAGACTCTTCTGTTTTTATATCCTCATAGGTGGATGAATTCAGGTGAAAGTCATATATGAAATCCCTTGCTTCTTTAAGCTCACTTCTTACTCTTATTCCATCAATAAGATAATGGCCTTTTTCTGTTTCAAATTCCAACACATTCTCTCCTTCACTCATACAATAAGGAAGCATCTCATGTATGCTTGCTTGATTGCAGTCAGGAACTCCTGTAAAAACCTTGCAGTCATTAAGTCTAATCCTTAATGTGCCTACTTCAGTAGGAGTACAGTCAGGGTAATATCTTAATTTTACCTTTTTAAGGTTGTCTTTTTCAAATTCATCAACTATGAAATTGGTTTTTGCTGTTCTTGCGCTAACATCTGTTATATCTCCTGTAATTTTTATATTTTCGAGTAGATATTCGTGTTTTGACCAGAAAGCTATTCCTATAGATGATGTGCTGAACTCAAGCACGTTCTCGTTTTCGATGTGTTCTTTGGGTATCTTTATAGGATTCACTATGTTTTCTGTAATCTCTTTGTTGAATATTTCTATTCCGTTAAGTTTTATGACAAGGAAACCTGAATTTTTTGCAGACTGAAAACTCAATAAAAGATTGTTCGCGTTTTCTATGTCCTTTATAACAAAACTCAGGTTGGCTTTTTCTTCATTGAACAATTCTCTTTCAATGTATAATGTATTTTTTTCTTTCAGCACTATCCCTTCTGTTTTTGTGTATATGTTGAACGAAGGAATATTATGCTCTATCTCTTTTTCTTTCAAGTATGTTAATTTTCCTGGCTTTTCCGAAAGCAGTGTTGTAACTTCATAATCGCCGTTTATTATTTTCCCGTTTTTTGTTGTTTCTACATCATCAAGCAATTTTTGTCTTTCAGAAGGAGGAATGAACATTATGTATAATATTATTGAAATAGTAATTATTATAACCAAGATAGCGGCTCCACTGCCTGTTTCCTGAGCTCTCTTTTTTTTATACATCATATCACCTTTTTTAATATATACTTTATTACTTAAAAATAAATACCTTTATATATAAATATATTTCTATTTTGTATGGGTTTTATCAAAAAAATAAATTAAGGGAATTTTGATAATATGAAAAAAACATTCAGCGATTTCAAGAAAGGGATAGTGAAACTTAAGATAGACTCTCTTGATGATTTATGGTATTTGAGCCAGATAATCGAACAAGGGGATTTTGTTAGTGGTAAGACTGAAAGGAAGATAAAATTAGGTAATGAAGGCGACAGGTCAGGAAAAGTGACAAGAAAACTTGTGTTTATTGAGATAAATGTTGAAAAAATAGAATTGACAGAGTCTTGTATTAGGGTAAGTGGAAAAGTTGCTCAAGGCCCTGATGATGTACCTCTTGGATCTTATCATACTTTTAATCTTGAACCTTCTAAATATCCTTTTACTTTAAAAAAAAATAATTGGCTGACTTATCAGAAGAATAAACTAAAAGAGGCTATTCATGCAATTAAGACAAAGATACTTATTTTGGTTCTAGATAGAGAAAATGCGATATTCGCTGTTTCAGAGCGTGACAATTATAGGGTTCTTGCAGAGATTTCCGGAAATGTGGCAAAGAAGGATGAGAATGTGAATGTAAAGGGATCTTTTTATTCTGAGCTGGAAAAGATGCTTTTGGACTATGTCGAGAGATACAAGCCAGATCACATAATTACAGCAAGTCCTGCTTTCTTTAAAGAAGATTTTTTAAAATCTATGAAAGATTCTGTGTTAAAGAAAAAAATAACTTTTGCGACCTGTTCAAGTGTTACTTCCAATGCAATAAATGAGGTTATGAAACGTCCTGAAGTGAGCAATGTACTTAAACAGGATATGGTTACTAAAGAGACAATTTTTGTAGAAAAACTCATGCAAGAGATATCAAAAGACGGGCTTGCTGTCTACGGTATTAAAGAAACTTTGAATGCAGCAGAACTTGGAGCTGTTTCTATCCTGCTTGTAAGCGACAACAAGATAAAAGAAGCAAGGTTAAACAACACCTATGGCAAGTTAGAGAAAGCTATGAAACTTGCAGATAGTTCAAAAGGTGAAGTCCATCTTATAGGTTCAAATCACGAAGGTGGAAAGATCCTTGATGGATTAGGCGGCATAGCAGGTATATTGAGGTTTAAGATAAAGTAGCTATCATATTTTTAGTGTTTTCTTACTTTTATGCAGCTTCAGAACATCCTCGACGATCATAAGTTCTTCATCTGTAGGGATTACCATCACCCTTACTTTGCTGTCATCACCTGAAATAATGGCTTCATTATTCTTGTTTTTTTCTTTATCGAGCTTTATCCCTAGATAATCCATATTTTTGCATATCTTTTCTCGTATCTTCCATGAGCCTTCTCCAATGCCTGCAGTGAAAACTAGGGTATCTACTCCGTTCAATACAGCTGCATAAGATCCTATGTATTTCTTTGCATTATAGCAGAAAACTTCTGTCGCCAATTTGCCTCTTCTTGATTTGCTTTTAAGCAGTTTTCTCATATCATTGCTTATTCCACTAATACCCAAAAGTCCTGATTTCTTGTTGAGCATATCAAATATATTTTCTAAGCTCATGTTGTATTTTTCTGAGATATATTTTATTACAGATGCATCTATATTTCCGCATCTTGTTCCCATTATCAATCCTTCCAATGGTGTGAACCCCATTGTCGTATCTATGGCTTTTTTATCTTTTATGGCAGTTATGCTTGCTCCATTGCCCAGGTGGCATGTTATAATTTTTCCTTTCAGTTTTCTGCTTACAAACCTGTGGCTTGTGCCGTGAAAACCATATCTTTTTATTCCTTTTTCATAATATTTATATGGAATTCCGTACATCTTTGCATATTCTGGCATCCTTGTGTAGAAAGAGGTATCAAAAACACCATATTGCTTAACCCCTTTAAAATACTTTTTGCAAAGCATTATTGCTTGGAGTTCTGGAATATTATGAAGTGGAGCAAGATCCTTGCAATTATCAAGTATCTCTATCTTGTCCTTGTTCAACTGGCAGCTTTCTGTAAAATTCTTTCCGTGAACAACCCTGTTGCCTATAGCATCTATCTTTATGTTTTTGTCTTCCAGAGTATTGAAAATTGTTTTGATCACTTCATCTCTATCTTCGACACTGTTTATGTTTTCAAAATTTTTTCCGAACAATGGTGTCTTGTCTTTATAGACTGAATATTTTACCGACGAACTTCCAACATTAAGCACTAAAACATGCACTATTATCACCTATTCCATAACGCTTGTAATCGCTATCATATTGACTATGTCTTTAACATTGCATCCTCTGCTAAGATCATTTACAGGCATCTTCAAACCCTGAAGTATAGGGCCTACTGCTTTTGCATGTGCTAATCTTTCTACTATTTTATACCCTATGTTACCTGCATTAAGGTCAGGAAATATCAATACATTTGCTTTTCCTTTCAATCTTGATTTGGGACATTTTATCCTAGCAGCCTCTGGAACTATAGCAGCATCAACTTGTACATCTCCGTCTATGATGAGTTCAGTATTTTTTTTCTTAACAATATCTGTAGCTTTCTTTACTTTATCCACCATATCGTGTTTTGCACTTCCATGTGTTGAGAAAGAAAGCATAGCGACTCTAGGTTTTCTACCTATTAATTTTTGATATGTTTTAGCTGAACAAATGGCTATTTCTGCCAATTGGCTGCTGCTAGGGTTAGGATTAACAGCACTATCTCCGAAAAGAAAAATCTTTTCTTTGCCTTTTTCTTTAGTTATCATAAGAAAAACGCCAGACGCCACATTTACATCTTCTTTTGTCCCTATTATCTGGAATGCAGGTCTTATCGTATCAGCAGTTGGATGCACTGCTCCACTTAATGATCCATCAACAATATTGTTTTTGACAAGCATGGTCGCAAAATATATTTTATTTTTTAGAAGTTTCTTAGCTTTAGACATGGTCATGCCTTTGTGTTTTCTTGTTTCATAAAGACTCTCTGCAAGTTCTTCGTTTTTTTCATATTTTTCGTTATCTATTATCTCCATGCCTTTCAATTTTATGTTGTGCTTATCTGCTGCTTTTTTAATTTCCTTTTCGCTTCCTATCAACACTATTTTAGCTATCTTTTTTCTGGTCGCAATATCTGCAGCCTTAAGGATCCTTGGTTCGGTTGATTCAGGCAAAACTATCTTTTTGTTCAAGGATTTGCTTTTTTCTATTATTTTTTCAATAACCATTTTCTTTAATCAATTAATAACTAAATGTTTCTCTATTTTAATAGGTTTTGTTTTTTTAATATCACAAAGTTTAAATATTAGTTTGTTTTTTGATTAGTCATTGATGTGTGGTTTCAACTATTGCTCAATAACAAAAGCAACAAAATCATAAGAGAGGTAGTTCTTGACCACATTAAAAAACGAGGGGTGCTATTGGAAAATGATAGTGAAAGATGAGTTTTTGAGTAAACTAAGAAGATATTTTGGTTTAAATCTTTATGAGGTTAAGATATGGACCGCATTACTTTCCAGAGGCGTAAGTACTGCGGGTGAACTGAGTGACATTGCAAATGTTCCGAGAAGCAGAAGTTATGATGTTCTTGAAAGTTTAGAGAAAAAAGGATTTGTTGTAATGAAATTAGGAAAACCTATCAACTATCTTGCTGTTCCTCCATCCGAGGTTGTAGAGAGAGTAAAGAAAAACATGAAATTTGATGCTGATGAAAGGATAGAAAGACTTGAAAACCTTAAAACCACAGATCTTATCGTGGAATTAAATAACCTTCATGATAAGGGTATCGAGTTGATAGAGCCTAGCGATCTTGCAGGCAGTATAAAAGGAAGGCATAATTTATACAACCATATAGAATTAACTTTAAGGAATGCGCAAAAATCAGTTATTTTAATGACTACAACCCAAGGGCTTATAAGAAAATCTGAAGGTTTTAAGCAAGTTTTCGAGAAACTTAAGAAAAAAGGAGTAAAGATAAAAGTTGCAGCACCTATCAATAAAGAATCAAAGAACGCTGTTAAAGAGATTGCTAAGTTTGCTGAAGTTAAACACACTGATAAGGTTAATGCAAGATTCGCTGTAGTTGACGGTAAAGATGTCGTGTTTATGGTTGCAGACGATAAGAAAGTGCACCCTACATACGATGTGGGTATATGGATAAAAACTCCTTTCTTTGCCAACGCTTTAGATAGTATGTTCCACATGGCGTGGAAAGATATGAAACCTGCAAACAAATTTACATGATTTTATTTTTTTTTAATTACGAACAGGGTTTTATGCCTTGTAGCTTTTTGCAGTAAGTTAGTCATATTTTAGGAATTTTTATTGGTTTGGATTGTTGTTTTTTTCAATAATCTTTTTTATCTTACTTCTTAACCTTTTAAAAACGAAGATTTTAAATATAAATTCTCTATTGTTTTTATCTTATGGATGCTAAGGAGTTATCTTCAACATTGAACAATCTTGAAAGAAAAGTACTGCCTTTGATAAGGGAAGCAAAAGAGTTTTCTTCATTAGTTTCTGAATCAGGTTTAAAGGATATAGAGGTTATGCGCGCATTGCAATGGCTTCAGAACAAAAATCTTGTGATTATAAAAGAAGATGTGGATGAGATTGTTGAACTGGGTGAAAATGGAAAAAAGTATGCAGAAAACGGTTTACCTGAGATAAAATTTCTTAATGTTTTGGAAAAAGATTTCAAACCTGTTTCAAAAATACTTAAAGAAGCAGGCCTTGAAAAAGATGAACTCAATATATGTATAGGCACTTTAAAAAAGAAATCTGCGATAGACATAAGGAAAAATGACGAGCTTGAGATAAAGATAACTTCAAACGGAAAAAAATTTAAAGATAATCCTGGACTGGAACAGATATTCCTCGATAAGATTAAGCAGCATCCGGTCAATCTAAATGAACTTAAACCTGAAGAGAAGTTCGCTTTCGACAGTCTCAGAAAAAGAAAAGATATAATTCGAAAAAACATAAGAAAAACTAAATTTATAAACATCACTGAATTAGGAAAAGCAGTACTAAGCCACAATCTTGATGTCGAATACATAGAAAAACTGACTCCTAAGATTATAAGGTCAGATGAATGGAAGACCAAAAAGTTCAGAAGATATGATGTTAAGATAAATGTTCCAAAGATAAAATCAGGAAAAAGACACTTTGTGAAGATTGCAACAGACTATGCAAAGAAGATATGGCTTAATATGGGTTTCAAAGAGATGACTGGCACTATGGTCAACACAAGTTTTTGGAATTTTGACGCATTATATACTGCGCAGGATCATCCTGTTAGAGAATTGCAGGATACTTTCTATATTGGCACTCCTGGAAAAGGCAGATTGCCAGATAAAAAATTAGTTAATAAAGTAAAGCAGGCCCATGAAAAAGGTACAAACGGCAGCATAGGCTGGAGATATGATTGGCAGAAAGGAGATGCGAAGAAAAACGTATTAAGGACACATACCACTGTATTAAGCGCAAAGACCATAGCAGAACTAAAGGAAAGCGATGTTCCTAAAAAATATTTTGCTCTTGGAAGATGCTTTAGGAACGAGACCATGGATTGGAGTCATCTATTTGAGTTCAATCAGACAGAAGGCATAGTCATAGATCCTGACGCTAATTTTCGTCATCTTTTAGGTTACTTGAAACAATTTTTCAAACAGATGGGTTTTCCTGATGCCAGATTCAGGCCTGCCCATTTTCCTTATACAGAACCAAGTGTTGAGATTGACGTATATCATCCTATACGTAAAAAATGGATAGAGCTTGGCGGAGCAGGCATATTTAGGCCTGAGATGGTGGAGCCTTTATTCGGAAAATTCATTCCTATTCTCGCATGGGGTCCAGGTTTTGACAGGATAATTTTAGAATACTATAATATAACGGACATACGTGATTTATATAAGAACGATATCAAACAACTAAGAGAGATAAAATATTGGTTGAGGTAGATAAAATGAAATCTTATGAAAAATACAAAAAAATAATGTTTGAGCCTAAGGATTTTTTCGAAAAGATTTCTAAATATGTTAACTACGCTCAATCAAATTGGTTTGTATCAAAAGTATCGATGATCGTATTTATAGAATCAATATTTTTTGGAACCTTATTTTCAATAGACTCTAGTGGTCAAAAATATTTAGGACCTGGAGCTATTTTAAAGCATATTATTCATATCGCAGGAGGAGCAATTTAGATGCCTACAGTAAATTTAAACAAAAAGGTTTTTGAAAAACTTGTCGGAAAGAAACTGTCTGTCGATAAACTAAAAGACAGGATAAGCATGCTTGGAACAGATTTAGAGAAGATTGAAGACAATGAGATTGTTGTAGAGGTTTTTCCAAACCGTCCAGACATGCTAAGCGAACAAGGTTTTGCACGCGCATTCAGTTCGTTTATAGGGATAAAAAAAGGATTAAGAAAATATAAGGTAAAAAAACAAGATTACAAGGTTAAAGTTGACGATTCTGTAAAATCAGTAAGACCTTACACTGTTTGTGCTGTTGTAAAGAATCTAAGATTAAACGACGAGAAGATACGAGAGATAATACAGATACAGGAAAAGCTTCACGTAACCTTATGCAGGAAAAGAAAAAAAGGCGCTATAGGCATATATCCTATGGAATCTATAAAATTTCCTATTACATATACTGCAAAAAAACCTAAAGATATTATCTTTCAGCCTTTAGAGATGCCAAAAGAGATTACTGGCCTTCAGATACTTAGTCAGCATCCTGCAGGCAGGGAATATGCTCACCTCTTGGAAGGGAAAGACAAGTTTCCTATTTTTTTGGACGCAAACAAAGAGATATTATCCATGCCTCCTATAATCAACAGCCATAAAACAGGAAAAGTAAGTGAAGAGACTAAAGAAGTATTCATAGAATGTTCTGGTTTTGATATTGATATTTTGGAAATTTGCTTGAATATTATTGTAACTTCATTATGTGATATGGGCGGAGATATATACTCAGTGGATGTTATGTATGCTAAGAAAATAGTTACTCCTAATCTAGAACCAAAAAAATGGAATATAGACTTAGATTTTGTTAACGGCCTTTTAGGTCTTAACCTTAACAAGAAAGATTTGAAAAATCTTCTTGAAAAGATGGGTTTCGGTTATGAAAAATCTAAAGTGCTGGTGCCTGCATACAGGGCAGATATAATGCATCAGGTTGATTTTGTTGAAGATATTGCAATAGCGTATGGTTATGAAAATTTTGTTCCAGATATTCCTAATGTTTCAACAATAGGCGAAGAGAACAAGTTTGAAGTATTTAAAAGAAAAGTATCAGAAATATTGGCGGGATTAGGTTTGCTTGAATGCGATACATTCAATATAACAAACATAGATAATCTTAACCAAAAGATGAATATAGAGATACCTTGTGTGAAGTTGGCTAATGCGTTGAATGCAGACTATAATGTCTTACGTTCATGGCTTATCCCTAACACCATACAAATATTATCTGAGAATAAACACAACGAATATCCTCAAAATATTTTCACAATAGGAACAGCATTTAAGGAAAACAATAAGTTTGAAACAAACATTGAAGAATTTACCAGGGTAGCTGTCGCTTTAACCGATATAGTGATGGACTATACCAAGATAAGACAGATTTTAGACGTTCTTATGTCTGCTTTGGATCTTGAATTCGAGATAGAAGAAGTGGAGCATCCCTCTTTTATAGACGGAAGGGTTGGAAGAGCTGTAGTGCAGGGTGTAAAAGTTGCATATCTGGGAGAGATTCATCCTCAAGTACTTGCAAATTGGGAGTTAGATTATCCTGTTGCTGCGCTTGAGCTTAATTTAACTGAAATCTTTGATATTATTGATAAGAAAAATAAGGCATAAAAAGTTTAGCTCCTTTTTTTAAAATTCCACTTATTGTTCTATATTTTTTATTTTTACTGTAGTTTATTTTTTTGTGTACACAACTGTTATCTATATTATTTGTTATGATTGATTCTCTAGTGCTCTTTTCGAATCCTATGCTATAGTGTTCTCCTATCTGTTCCTTAAAGTGAGTATCTGTTGCACATACTAAAGGTATCTTGAATCTTTCAGCAAGTCCTATGGCTTTATCTGTATCTTCTTTACATATGTTGCTTGTGTTTATCTCTGTATAGTCAAAGAATTCCATAAGGTCTTCCATATTTTTAAACATCCCTGTTTCTATGATTCCTTTAAAATTAAAACCTCTTCTTTTGCTCCATTTAGATAAAGAATATGGGTGGTTTAGGCATATGAGCATTTCAGTTTTGTTATCTTTTATCTTTTTTATTGTTTCATATATTTTTTTGAACTCAAACTTTTCTTTTTTTTTATTTATACCCTCAAACTTTTGGCATTCTTTATATGAAAGAAAACTAACATTTAATTCTCCAAATTCTGTATTTAATTCTATCCCTAAGTGAACTTTAATATCTATATCTGCTGCTTGAGAAAAAAGTTTTGCATCTAATGCTCCTTCTGATGTATTGTGGTCTGTAATAACAATCTCTTGCAAACCTTTTTCATATGCAGTTCTGACCAAAGTCTCTATAGTAAGTATGCTACAGGGAGAATGTTCAGTGTGCATATGCGTATCAAATCTTATCGCCATATTTAATTAATTTAGAAAAAGAATAAATAAAAGCTTATTGCTTTTTATCTTTCTTATCTGTTTTTTCATCCTTTTTATCAGTTTTTTTCTCTGTATTCTCTTCTTTTTTTTCTTTTTTTATCTCTGCTTTAGCTGTTTTCTTTTTCTCTTTCTTAGGTTTTTTCTCTTTCATGGTTGACTTTCTTTGTTTCTTAGGTTTTTCTTTTCTTTCTTTTGATTTTCTTTCCAAAACAGGAATTTTCAAAATTTTGAATTCTTCAACAATTGCGTTGTGGTCTGCACCTTTCTTTATATCTATCTTTGTTTCCAAAGGCTCAAGATGCTTTACATTACACTTTCTTCTTCTTGTTTGGCCGTCAATCATAACCATATTATCTCCTAGAACATCTACAATAACGCATTTTTTGTCAGCATCCCTGCCTGCTATCTTGACACATAATCTTCCTATTTTCATCATTTTTATTATCCTCCTAAGATATAGAAATAGCCTTGCTATAGTCTCTTAAAACAACAGCTCATCGTTGCCGTATGAACTTATAAGTTTAAAGCGGCTATTTCTTATTGTTTATTGGTGTTTTTCTTTAATTACTGTTCTCATACACTTGGAGCAAAGGTTTCCTCCGTAAGGTCTTGCAACACTTTTTTGACTTTTTGTGGTGTTTTTTAATTTTGCAGATCTTAGTCTAGGTATTCCCTTAAGCTCATTTCCGCATTTTGCACATTTTGCAACATTCGGAGTTTTTCTTCTATAATGGGTAACAGTTTTTTTCCCTGGTGTTTTTCTTTTAATACGCTTCAATGATCTTGATTTTTTCTTTCCTTCTACCATTTTTTAACCTCGTGAATTACCCAATCGGTACAGTTCAAGAGAAAAAGGACTTATTTATAAAGGTTACTGTAATATTAGATATACTTTCAATGTAGTTTCAAAATTTTTCTCAATGTCATACTGAATATTATAGAGAATATGATGTAAGTGCCAAGCCATCCTATTTCCCATCCAAAGATATTCAAAGGTTTCATTGGCTTATTATCTATGTTGATTGTTTTGATATTGTTTTTATCTATTTCTTTTACTGGCTCTTCATAATTTTGAGTATTGGTGATTAATACATTCTTGTTATATGTTATGTTATTATAATTGTATTCTATCATATGCCTTCCCGTAGGACCTTTAAGCTTCCAGAACGCTCTTGAATTCTTTATATCAACAACCTTTCCAGATAATAATTTGAATCCTTCTGGAGGTATTATCTCTATACTTCCTGATGCTCCTTCTTGAAACTCTACATAAGTGCCGAATTCTTGTGCTGGAACAATAGGCATAAAAGCTAGATGCGCATTAAGCCATCCGAATATCAACAATACTGGCAGCAATGTAACCAAAGTAGGTTTAAAGCTTTGTTTCATATATTTCATATTGGTTTCCATCGCTTTTTTCTGTGCTTCTATCATCTTGTCAGGATGTTCTCGTAATTCTTTCATCTCTTTCTGAAATTTTTTCATATCTGCTTTTAGAACTTTCATCAATTCTTGATCAGTCATCCACTTGTATATGATTGTCATAAACAAGGCAATTATTCCAGAAATGATTATTAGTGCAACTAACGGGTTTAATTCCAACAAAGGATTTAGGATAGGATCTAACAGCACCATTTTATTCCATCATCTTCCTCATCATAGGGTGCATATCCATCATGTGTTGTTTAGCAATTTCTTCATATAGTTTGTATACTATCATGACTGTTAACAAAATACCTGTTCCTGTACCTAGTGCTTCGCTTATGTCTGCTACTGCTGCCAAAACCCCTACAGTAATACCTCCCATTACAGTCAAAGGCCATATGTATCTATCCAACAATCTTTCTAATACCCTTTGATCTTTTCTGAATCCAGGAATCTGTAGACCTGAAGACATTATCTGTTTAGCTTGGCTTTTTGAATCCATTCCGCTTGTTTGCACCCAGAAAATAGAGAATATTACTGCTCCTACCACCATAAAGAACATATAGCTGAGTGCATGAAGCATATCACTGAATACAAGGCTTCCTGTAAAGAATTTGTGTACTACAGAGGGTGCGTAAACCCATGAGACAAATCCTGTTGCAGGTGTTTGTCCTGTAAATGTTCCTAATATAGGATATCCCCAGTTTTGAAGCAGCCTTGCCCATAATTGTACGTTTGCCATTAAAGCTGCAACTAATATAACTGGAATATTTGAAGTATATAAGAAATTTAAAGGCCATCTTATTCCGTGTCCTCTGATCCTTCCAAAACTCAAAGGGATCTCAATTTTCATAGATTGTGCATATACGCATACTGCAAAAACCAAAGCTGTTGCTGTTATAGTAGCAAATGCCAATCCTGCTGTAGTAGGATCGCCTATAGACAAAGCATAGAAAAGCTCAAGCAGTTTACCGACAGGTGCGCCTTCTCCGAAAGGCCATCCTAAAACGTTCGCGTTAGTAAAAGGGCTTAATAATCTTACAAATATAGTCTGGCTTACTCCTGCTGCGATGAACAAGCTTAATCCTGACCCGAAGCCCCACTTGCTTATAACCTCGTCCATAAACATTATCAATAATCCACCAAGAATCAATTGGAATATCAGTAATAATTGAAATGTTGAATATCCTGCAATACCTGCCGCAGGTGCTAATCCTCCCATAAACACGTATATTGCAGCCTCAAAAATTATGAAAAATATAGCTAGTATCTTTTGCCATCCTTGAAATTTTTTCTTGCCATTTTGGGATGTAAGGTCCATCTTTATTATTCCTGAACCGTTCAGCAATTGCAATACGATAGAAGCTGTTACTATTGGCCCTATACCCAAAGATATTATACTTCCAAATTTAGCACCTAAGATTATCGACAAATATTGGAATCTTGATAATGCATTTTCTCCAAGACCGAATAATGGTATTAAACCTAATATAAAATATAATACAAGAATAATCCCTGTCCATTTTATTTTTTCTTTGAACGATAATCTTTTCTGTTTAGGTCCTGATACTTCAGGTAGATTAGCCATCACTCCGTCCCAAAACGACATCATAACACCTCGTGAAAAAGATTTATCTATTCATTTAAAAATGTATCGGTTAGAATTGTTTATTTTTCCTTAACTTCAGATTTTTCAACAGATTCTTCTTTTGGTTGAGATTTATTAGTTTTGCAAGTTTTTTTTTCTTGCGTACTTTCTATAATCTCTCCGCCTGCATTTTCTATCTTTTCTTTAGCTTTTTTAGAATATCGATCAATTTTGATACTGAACTTATGCTTTACTATTCCGTTGCTTAGTAGTTTATCATATCCTAATTTATTAAGATTAACATCTAGTATTCCATTTTTTTCCTCATACTTTTTGTGATGTTGTTCAAGATCTGAAATAGTTATAGTATTAACTTTTTTTCCGCATATAGAAGTGAAGCCTGTTTTACCTGGTTTTTCTTTATTTTTCCATAAGGTAGTTTTTTTTGTATCTGCTCGTTTCCCGCTTCCAGCTCTGCCTTTTCCGCCTCTGCTTCCTGCACCTCTGTGTTTTTTCATAGAACCCCATCCGTGCGTGCAGCTTCCTCTTTGCCTGCTGTTTTTACTTCTTTTATTGACAGTCATTTTATATCATTCTCATTATAAGTTCTTTCATTTTTTCTTTTCTATAACCCAAGGCTCCTCCTCTTATATAAGAGGTTTTGATACCTTTTCTTTCAAAGCCTCCCTTAGGTGGTGAGAGTCTGAAATATGGTTTTATTTTTTTACCGTCCACTTCTTTATATTTATCAGAATATTTTATGTTTTTTGATTCCAAAAGGCCTTTGTATTCTTCTCCTCTTTTTTCTACTAATGATTTATATGTCTCTTCATCTATTTCTCCCCAAGTGATATAATCTTTTACTTTATTAAGCATTCCTCTTATGCTAGGAGTATCTTTCATTACAACACATACGTTTTTTCTGTTTAATCTAAGCATTTCCAGTGTCTTGTTGATATTTACATCAACTCCTACCATTCCTCTTATCCTTATAGCTGCAAGCATCTTATCTGACATCTTATTCAACCTTTTGCTTTAAAGCTCCTTCGATAATGCCTATCTTTTCTATTTGTTCCGGCCTTATCTTTGAACTCATCAATTTTTTTAGCGCTTCGATACAAGCATTTACCATATTTATCTTGCTTGTTGTTTTCCCGAAGCTTTTTGACCATATATCTTTTACTCCTGCCATCTCTAATATTTTTTGACATTCTTTTTCAGCGACCAATCCTGTACCTTTTGGTGCTGGAAAAAGTTCTATCTTCACTGATCCACATTTACCTTTGACCATAAAAGGGATAGTATGAGGTTCTCTGCATCCGCATTCCCATGAACCGCAGCCTCTTCTTATCTTGATTATATTGAGTTTAGCGGATCTTATCGCTTTCTCTCTTGCAGGTACAGTCTCTTTGCTTTTTCCATAACCTATACCTACTATTCCGTTCTTATTTCCTACTAAACCATAGGTTGCGAATTTAGGTTTGTTTCCTTCTCTTGTTTTTTTCTGTGTTTGTTTAAACACTCTTCTTTGACCGCCGCCAAATTTACCTTTTGATTGGCCTATCAACAACAATTCTGTTTCTAATTCAGGAATGAGGGTATCTACTATTTCTGGTTCCAATATCTTATAGCCTTTGTCAAGCAATACTTCTATATCTTTTATATCTCCATTTTTTATTTTTTTGCCCAATGAAGTTTTTGGATTCCATCCTGTTTTGTCAAAATTCCCTTTTTTTCTTTCTAATCTTTTTCTTTCTTCAGGAGATTCTGTGCCTTTTTCCATGACTTCTTCTGTGCCTTTCTTGTCTTTTGCTTTAGTGCTATTATCTTTGTTATTCTCTTTTTGGGTTGTTTTTTTATCTAAATCTTCTTTCTTCTCTTCCTTTATTTCTGTTTTTTCTTTATTTTCTTCTTCGACCATTTTTACACCTTTAAGATCTTAGCTTTGACATCTTCAAACAGTTTAGGTATACTTGAAACATCAATCTCATATTTTTTGAACTGATTATCTTTTTCATTTCCTTTATAATCTGCAATATGTTTTCCTGAAATCCTTTTTTCGTCTGGTAGTATCTTTTCGTCTACATTTATTTTTAATCCTGCATCCAGTGCTCCTTTTACTGCAGTATATATCTTTGATCCTTTTATCGAACTATAGAATCCTGCATCGAGAATAGCTTCTTTTATATCTTTTTTTACTGCTTTTCTTCCTGTTAACAGACCCGTAAGATATGCTGTAGGAAGATTTGATCTGATTGCTTTCCATCCGTATTTTTCAAGCTCTCTACTGTGGCTGCTTGCAAGCACTTTATCTCCTTTTGGACTGAATTCTACTAATTGTACTGTAAGATTGTTAAGGCTTTTTCTTACTACAAACCTAATTTTTCCAGACTTTAGCATGTTAAGCCTTTTTTTGTAGTTTGTTTTTCCTTCCCTTTTTCTTCTATATCCAATTGTATGTCTTTTTGTCTTTTTCATTTTTTGATTAACTCATTATCTTCTAAATATAATTTCATGTGCCTTTTGCTTCTGAAAAAGCCGCCTTTTGATTTCATGAAAAGTTCTCTGTATGTGTTCTTGTCTATAAGTTCTTTATCTCTCAAATTCTTTAAGAAATTTCTTTGGACTCTTATCTTTGCTACCCATACTTCCTTTTTTCCTGTTCTTGCTGTTTTCTTTCCTTTTCTGCTTCCGTGTCCTTTCCTTCTTCCTTTCTTTTTCTGTTCTTTTATCTTTCTGGCTCTTGCTTTTGAAGTGTTTCTTTTTGGTTTTTCTCTTATTGCTCCGTCTGAAACTAATCTTTTTATATCTGCTTTGGTGATGGCTTCCTTTATTTCGTCAAGCCTTTCTTCATCAAACCATACTCTTTTCAGACCGCATCCTATAACATCAGCAGCCAACCTTCTTTGAATCGTGAATCTCATTTTAATGTTTTTTAGTTAATAGTTTATCTTTTTCTTGTTTTTCTTTTTTCTTTGTGTCTTCTTCATTTAATTCTTCTTTTTCCTTTTTCTCTTCTTCTTCCTTATCTTTTTTATGTTCTTCCTTTTTCTTTTGCTTATCTTTTTCTATTTTCTTCTTTTTGTCCTTTCTTTGTTTCATATTTTCTTTAATATTTTTAAGATAGTTTTCAGGATCATCAATGTTTAGTATTTTCATGCCCGCTTCTTTAGCTTTAAGCACAATATCTTCCCTTTTTTTTATACCTACTTTTTTTGCGATTATTATTCCGTGGATGTTCTTATCAAGTTTAAGCATATCCTTTATGTTATTTATTATAATAGGAATCAATCCTGATTTATCCATACCTCTGACAGCAGCAGGACTTTTCCATCCTGTAGTTACGCTTTTTCTATATCCTTTTTTATTAAGCCTCATCTTTGATTGAAGGCCTTTAGGTTTTCTCCAGTTATTGGATACTCTTCCTTTCTTATGAGCATCCTGCCTGAGGAACTTGGGTTTCTTAGCTTTCAGTTTTTTTCTTACCTCTAAAAGTTCTTTTTGTTCTTTCATTTTATATCTTTTCCTGCTTTTTCAGTTATATATATGCCGTCTTGAAATATTCTTCTATCAAAGCCTATCCTTCTGGTAAGCTGTTCTATGTCTGCTGCTACTTGTCCAGCAGATTCCTTATCTGCGCTTTCTACAGTTATAACGTCTCCTTCTACCTTAACGTTAGCACCTTCTTTTATTTTCAAAACTCTGGGCGTTTTCTCTCCGAAAAGATTTTTTACGCTTAACGTATCTCCGCTTAAGCTTACGTTCATAGGAAAATGTCCTGAGCACACTTTTAGCTTGTATACAAAACCTTCTGCAGCCCCTTTCACCATATTCTTTATGTGTGCTGCAAAAGTATGCACCATCTTTTTATCCTTTTTACTAGTATCTTTACCTTTTATCGTGATTTTATTCTCATCTATATTAATATCTACTCTTTTGCTTGCCAGTCTTTTTTTGACATCTCCCTTGGGTCCTTTTACTGACAAAGCATAAGTTTCAAAAATGGCTTGAACTCCTTCAGGCATTTCTACTTCCTTGATTATTTCTTTGATTTCAGCCATTTTAATAACAATAAGCGATAAGCTTTCCTCCTATCTTTTTGTTTTGAGCATCCTCGTGTGTTAGCAGTCCTTGGTTAGTCGAGATTAGGATCATTCCGAAGCCCTTTGCAGGCAGGTATCTTTTCTCAAACTTCTCGAAATTGTCTTTTGATACTGCATACCTCGGCTTAATTGCACCGCATCTGTTGATATTTCCTAATAGGTTAAGCTTAAGGTAATTTCCTTTTATATCCTCTACTTCTTCGTAAGTACCTATATATCCGTTTATATTCATCAAATCAAGGACATTCTTTATTACTTTTGATGAAGGTTTGATTATACAAACCTTCTTTCCTGCTTTTTCAGCATTAAATATTTTTGATAATGCGTTTGATAATGGGTCATTAAGCATTTTTTTACCTCATCCGTATTTTTTGAATCCTATTCTTGTGGCAATATCCCTGAAACACTGCCTGCACAGCCCTAATCCATATTTTCTTATGTGTCCTCTTATCCTGCCGCATCTCTTGCATCTTCTTGTAGCTGTCCCGCAGCTTCTTTTTTTAGGTGCATTATGTTTTATGTATTTTTTTAGCTTTGCAGGCTTGACCTTCAGTTGCTTGATTTCTTTCTTAAAATTGCTATATGTCATTTTATTCCTCTTCGCCTAGTTTTACTTTGAATTTTGATTTCATGAACTCTATAGCTTCCTGTTTGGTTATCTTATGTTTGTTTCCTATCTTTTTCTTGAGATATTTTCTCTTCTTTATCCTATATCCTGGCCTTTTTAAAGTAACGCTAATCTCAAATCCCATGATGCCTATGTCTGGTTCATATTTTACATCCTTTATGTCTATATACTCGTGTATTCCAAAAGATAGGTTGCCGTTATTGTCAAATTGTTCCTCTTTAAGTTTAAAATCCTTTGCTTCGATCAACTTAGGCAGCAGCTTTTCAGCATATTCTTTCCTTAAAGTTATTTTACATCCTATAGGAAGTCCAGGCCTAAGGTTCCATGCAGGTATCCTTTTTGTAGTCGTTGTTTTGATCGGTTCTATACCTGTAATCTTCTTCAGGAGTTTTATTCCGTTCTCTAATTTTTTGGCATCTTTTCCTGCGCCTATATTAAGCGTAAGCTTCTCTATCCTTATCTGTTTCATAGGGTTCATTTTCATTCTACTTTTATGATAGGTTTGTCTTTGCCTATGACAAACGCGAATTTCTTCAAAGTTTCGTATACATTGTTGTCTTTTGTCTTGAATATGATCTTATTCCTTTCTATATTTTCGATATGGCCTGTCTCTCCGATATGTTTTCCACCTATAAGATATATCATAGCTCCTTTTTCGAATTTCAGATGCTGATCAATCTTTTGTTCAGGTATTTTTATAACCAGGCTGTCTCCAACTTTATATTCATCCTTTTCTGCTAGTATGTTTCTGCCGTCTTGAGTATTAAGTTGAGTTTTGCCTTTGACATTGGATTTGCCTGATATCTTGCAAAGCTTAACTTTTGCTTCTTTTTCTTCTATGTTTATCGCATTAAGCTTGCCTTTTTTAGTAAAAAGTATTCTGTAATTTTCTTTAAGTTCAGGTATGCTTATCACATCCATCAACCCTACAGTGTGGGCTCTGTCTTTTCTCATTTTTCCATCGACTAATATTTCTTTATTATGCATTATTTGCTTTACTTCTCTTAGAGTCTTGCCGTGTTTTATCATTTCTCTAAGTACGATAGTCAAAGGCACTCCATATTCCATTTTATGGGCTCCTGGATTGGGTCTCATTATCCAGACTGTCTTTTTTCTGTCTATTGGCCAGCTTCTTGGAGCATTTAGTCTTTTAAGATGATTTTTAACCATTTTTAACCTCTGTCGATAATTTTTTTAGTCTTTTTTTGTCATCAAGTTTAAGTTCAGTTATTAATAAATTTGATGTATCTACAGGATATCTTGTTTTTGATCCGTCTTTTTTCATTACTTCTATACCTGTTATATAAGCTTTGAATTTTTTTCTGTCTATATCTTCGACAGTTCCTGTCTTTCCTTTGAAAGATCCTCTTGTTATCTTTACCTTGTCGCCCTTTATCAGGGTGATGTTTCTTTTATTGTATTTTTTCATCAGTTCTTTTGAGAGATGCGATGATACAAATTTTTTTGCCAGATGAATAGGAGCGTTCATTCTATACTTTCTTTGTTTTCTTGGCTGTACGCTTCTTTTCCATGATCTTGAAAATTTGGTTTTCATTTTTTTCTCCTTATACTATTATGCTTGCTACTTTCGATATCCCAGGATATCTTTCACATGCTTCTTTGGCTATAGCGCCTTTGAATATCGTGCCTTTCGGATTTCCTTTTTCATCCTTAAGCACTACTGCTGCATTATCCATGAATTTGATTCTTTTTCCGTCTGGTCTTCTATATTCTTTCTTTTGCCTCACTATTACAGCAAACACCACTTGTTTTCTCATATCTGGCTTTCCTTTGATAACAGAAGCCATGACCATATCGCCTATACCTGCTGAAGCTATCCTTCTTTTGACTGTCTTGTGCCCTTTTACGGCTATCAATTTCAATATCTTAGCACCACTATTATCGCATGTTGGTACTTCTGCGCCAAGAGGTAAACTTTTGACAATCTTTGCTTTAACTGCTTTCATTTTTATTCACTCTTTTCTTCTTGTTTTGCTGGTTTAGGTGTTTCCTTATGCTTCTTTTTTGATTCTTTTCCTTCATATATTTCTTCTCTTTCAGAGATAATATTATGACCGCCTGTTTTTTCTACTATCACGAATGTTTTTGTCTTGCTTAAAGGCTTACAAAGAGCAATCTTAACTACATCTCCTTCTTTTGCGTTTATACATTGAGGATTATGTACTTTTATTCTTGTCATTTTCTTTTCGTATCTTTCGTATTTAGGAATATATTTTGTTCTTGGTATCTCTACAGTTGCACTTTTCTGCATCCTTGAAGATATGATTGTTCCCGTAATTAACGTCTCTTTAATTCTTAAATTGCCGTGGAATGGACAATTTACATCTTCACATTTTTCCTTTGGTGCCTTTACATTGATACCGATGTTTTTCATTCTTATTTTCTCCTTATTTTTATTCTTTCTTCAGGCCTTTTGGCCATTTTTTCGCAGTTGATCAGGACGTTATCGATTTTTATTGTTATATTTTTTTTAAGCAGTGTCTTGTCGTTTATCCTTATCGTGTTTTTTGTCTCGTTTTTTATCTTTCCTTTTATTCCTATGTTGCTTTTGTTTTTGGCATCTACGACTTCTGCTTTTTTGCCGATGAACTCTTTCCTTATTATCATGATTTAATCTTTATCGTTTCAGGCGCAAAGCCCATCTCGACAAGGAATTGCTTTGCTTTTTGTTTGTGATCCCCTTGCAGTTCTATCTTGCCTTTTTTTGCAGTTCCGCCGCAGGCAAACTTGTGTTTCAACTTTTTTGCAAGGTCTTTGATGTTGATTTCTTTCTCATCTATTCCTGTAATCTGTGTATATTGTTTGTTGAATTTTTTCTTGATTGTTGAAACAACAATCTCTTGACTTTCCTTTGCGATTGATTCACAGACGCAAAGTTCTTTTGGTAATCCGCATTGATTACAAACGTCTCCCATTTACTTTTTGACCTCTTTCGGTTTTTGATTAATTACGGTTAAAATCCTTGCAATGTTTTTTTTGATATTTCTTACATTGCCCGGATTTTTGGGAATTGTACCTGTAGCTATTTGAGCATTCTCTTTCATCAATTCTGTCCTTAACTCTTTAAGTTTCTTATCTAGCTCTTCTTTCTTTATGTTTTTCAGTTCTTTTGCTTTTACTACTGGCATTTTTTATTCCTTCTTGGTATTTTTTTTAGCTTTTTTATTAGTATCTTTCTTGTTTTTTTTAACTGGCTTTTTCTTGCTTTTTTTCTTTTCTTTATCTTCTTTTTTTTCTTCTGTTTCTTCAATTTCTTTTTTTATCTCTACTTTGTCAGGAAGTTCTGTGTCTGGAAGCATTATCATCACTTTTATGCCTACTATTCCTGTTTTAAGCAATGCTTGCGTATAAGCGACATTTACTTGTGAATCAGATATATCTCCGCATTTTTTAAGATATCCTTTGTAAAATCTCCATGTTTTTGACCTTGAGCTTGGTATTTTTCCTGATATTAATATCTCTACTCCCATTGCTCCGGAATTCATGACATCTGATATTGCCTTATGACCAAATCCTTTGAATCTTTTTGATCCGAATCTCTCAAGGGAATTGACAATTCTTTCTGCAACTATCTGCGGATCAAGATTTATGTTTTCAACTTCATTGATCTCTATCTGAGGATTTTCTAAACCAAACCTTTTCTTAAGTGTGATTGTTAGTTTTTTTATGTTGGCTCCTTTTCTTCCTACTATTAAACCAGGTCTTGAAGCATAGACTATGATCTTTTCACCAAGAGGTGTCCTCTGGAGCTTTGTATGTGAATGGCCTACTTTGCCAAGATTATTCCTTATGTATTCCTGAATCTGAAACTCTTTCAGTTTTTGTGCAACAAAGTGTCTTTCGATCATTTTTTAGTCTCCTTATTATCTTTTTTCTCTTGTTTTTTTTCAATCTTTTCTTCTACTATTATCTCCATATGTGTCCTTTTCATAGTCCTTCCATATCTTCTTCCGTGCCTGTGTTCTATAGCTCCTTTTTGAGGTATTATTCTTGTGATATACAGATCACCTGTGCCAAGGCCTTTTACCTGCGCATTGTTCTCTACAGATAACAATAATCTTAATATCTCTTTACTAGCCTTGATTGGGTATCTTCCGGGCCCTATTTTAGCCTTGTGCCCCATGTCCCTATTGAATCTTGTAAAAGGAACTGCTCTTTTTTTATCTATAACTTCCTTAAGCATATTTTTAGCGGTTTCAAGTTTTCTGTTTCTTATGAATTTAGCTATCTGTATCGCCTGTTTTGTAGATATCCCTAAATCTCTTCCTACTACTTTAGCGATATGTTCTTCATTTTCCATTTTTGTCGAATAATTATATTTACTCATTTTTACTTGACACTCACTGATGCGCTTGATTTTGTTGCACCTACTCCTGGTGACGAGTGTGAAACCCTTCCCCTGCTTAGTGCGAACTCTCCCAAATAATGTCCTATCATTTCAGGCTGTACAATTATAGATTTAAACTCTTTTCCGGTATGTACTCCTATTGTAAGACCTACCATGTTAGGAAGTATTATCATATTTCTGCAATGTGTTTTTAGTTTATTAGGATTTTTTTCAACAGCTTTCAAAAATTTTTTCTGTGCTTCTGTAAAGCCTCTTTGTATGCTTCTTTTCACTCTACTTCCAGCTATATCTGCAAATTCTTTTATGCTTAAACTCTTGAGTTCTTCCAGTTTGAAGCCTCTGTATCTGAATTCTTTCTTAGCCATTGTATTTTTTCACCTAAATCTTAATCCTCTTGCTTTGGCCTGTTCTTCTAGCTCCTACAGCACCCACTTTTCTTCCAGGCGGTGCATTTTTGGATGTAGGCCTTGATTTTGATTTTCTTGAAGACCTTTTGTTTCCGAATGGGTGATCCACTGCATTTTGTGCTGCCCCTCTTACCTTAGGCCATAGTTTATTTTTAGCTTTATACTTATAATATGCTGTGCCTGCTCTTAGCAGAGGTTTTTCTAATCTTCCTCCGCCTGCCAATACTCCTACTGTTGCTCTGCATTTTTTATGGAACTGTTTTTGCTTTTTTGATGGCAGCGTTATTATAATCTTATTCTTTGTTTTTCCTATTATTCTTGCACTGCTTCCTCCTGTCCTGGCGAACTTTCCGCCATCCCCAGGGTTCTGTTCTATATTGAATATTGAGGTTCCATTAGGTATATTATCTAAAGATAATGTGTTTCCTGGTTTGATTTTTGCATCATTTCCACAACAAATCTCGTCACCTACTGCAATACCTTCTGGTGCAAGAGTCATGACATCTTCTCCGTCTTTGTACCTGACGACCATCATAGGAGCTGAATGGCCTGCGCAGTGAACAAAATCAAGCACTTTTCCTTCGACCATCTCATCTTTTAATGACTTTTGTAAAGCCATGCCTTTATATCTGAAACTAGGCGCTCTATATGTAGGTCCTCCTCTTCCTCTTGCTTGTGTAATTATGTTTTTTCCCATGCTTAAAACCTCTGATTTTTCTCACCAACCAAGTTGGTTTTACATCAGTCCTAATTGTGTTGCGACATCTATTGCAGGATTATCCTTGTTCAATTTAACATAAGCTCTTTTTTTGCCTTTTGTGTCGATAAAAGTGTTTATTTTTTCTACCTTCACATTGAACAAAGATTCTGCTGCTTTCTTTATGTCTTTCTTTTTTGCTTTGTTATCTACTATGAATATCAATTTATTCTCTGCTTCCATCAACCGTATAGATTTTTCGGTTGACAAAGGATGTTTTATTATTTTATGTTCTTCCATGATAATCACGTGAATAGGTTATTTTTTTTGATGTTTTCTATTGCTCCTTTTGTGAACAAGCTTATTCTTCCTAAATCTGTTCCTGGAGCCAGTAGTTCTGTATTTATGTCTTTGATTTTGATTATTGATGTACCAGGAATATTATTTGCGGCTTTTATAAGTTCGCAGTTATCATTGACAACCAAGAGTATTCCGCTTTTTCTTCTGTATTTTCTTCCTCTTGTTTTGCCTTTTCCTGCTCTTACTTTTTTCTTTGTAGCTCTTTCCAGTTCTTTTTCAAGACCTATTTTTTTTAGTGCACCAACAATATCTTTGGTCTTTTTCAGTTTTTCAAAATCATTATCTATAATAAAAGGATAAACATCAGGCAGTACATGACCTCTTTGTGCAACAATGTCTTTTGCCATAACTGCTGCAAGAGCGGATCTTATAGCTTTTTTCCTTTCTTTATCGTTTATCTTTTGATCCCATATTTTTTCAGCTTTAGGATAATGTGCTCTTCTTCCGCCTACTGTACCCGGTGCTTCAGCCCCTACCCAATTCATCCTTGTACCTCTTCTGCTAAGCACTTTTCTTGGAACTCTTGATATTCCATGTCCATAAGATCCTCTGTAATCTCTTCTTCTTTTTGAGACTTCTGTGGAGTGCCTTTTACCTGCATCCTTGTTTGAACCGTAAGGCTGCCTTTTATGGCTTTGTATGGCAAGAACAGCTCTTTTGACAAGATCTTCTCTTATTTCTTCGCTGAACTGTTTAGGTAACTCAACGCTTCCTGTTTCCTTATTGTCTGTATTTAATATTTTAAGTTTCATTTTACATTCCTGCTAGATGAATATAATTTATGGATGGTGCGTCTTTAGGTATCTTTTTATTAGATCTTATCGCACGATTAAATCTTATGATCCTTTTTCTTACACCTGGTATTGAACCTTTTACATAAACATATGTGTTCTTGAGTTTTCCAAATCTCTTTATACCTTGTTTAGGGTTTCCCCCTTCTAAATCGTCGCTTATCTTGATTATCTGTAGATTATACTGCGTTCTTAGATTATAGCCCATCTTGCCTGCTTTTGGGTTTCTCCACATTGTCTGGTTTTCTCTGTTCCATGATCCTGCTGGACTTGATACTCTTTTCGCTTTTTCTGCTTTGTGCTGCTTGATAGAGACTCCGCATCTCTTGACAGATCCTTGAAATCCTTTACCTATTGTTACAGAATGTGAGTCCACCTGCTGACCTTCTTTAAATACGTCAGTAACTTTGATATCTTTTCCTAATACTTCTTCAGCGTATTTAACCTTGTCTTCCTTATTTCCGCCTATAGCAAGCTCAAATATTTCTGGTTTTTTCTTGCCTATTCCTGTAAGCTTTGGCTGTGCATATACAATAAGCATAATATCATCAAAATTAAATTCTTTATTTTCCTGTTTTTTCTTAGGTTTTATTAGTTTCCTATAAAGATCCTTGTCTTGGTTTTGAGCCATCTTATCATAAACTACCTTTAATCCATAAGGTGTGTTTTTATAATATCTTATACCCATAACCTTTAATGGCGGACATTCAACAATTGTTACAGGCACTCTTATATCTTGCCCTTTTGTCTGTGACTTTGGCTTATTGTCTGTCGCTATTAGATGTGTCATGCCTGCTTTATATCCTGCAAAGCCTAAAGCTATAGGATCATTGACTTTAGCCCATGATCTAATCAAACCTGTCTCTTTCTTGACCCTTTTCCTTGGCCAAAACTGCATGCTTCCGTGTTTTGGGTTTTTTCTTGTAGGCATATTGGATTACCTTTTTTCTGAAACAAGCCTATTTTTGAATCTTTTCATTAGAAACAGTTTAATACTGTACTGAAAATGATTCTTTTCAGGCTGTTTATATTAAGCATTTATTCATAAATGCTTACTTTCACATTCTCTTTTTGTCAGAGGAATTTTGTACTATTTATAAATCTTATGGTTTTTTTAATTCAGATAACATTTATAAATAATTAGTTTATAATGCCTTAAGATATGGATTGTATTTATCAAAACAAACAAGAAACAACAAAGGAGGGTTTATAGATGGATGAGATTGTAATAAGATTAAGGCCAAAACATTTAGAAAGGCTGATTTTTGTTCTGATTATCATAGTATTATCAGGTATTATATTTTGGCAAAGGGTGGATTTGCCTGAATCAAATGTGACAGGATTAGCTACTCAAACTGAGCTTGAAACTGTTCAAACACCTGAAGAGCAGGCAGTAGAGGAAATAACTGCTGAATCTTCTGATGAAGACTCAATAGCGAACGAAACTGCTGCAGATTTAGAACCTGTCGTTGAACCAGAGACTGATTCTGAGTCAGCTGCAGATTTAGAACCTGAAGATTCATCAACACCTACAGCATTGCCTGGAAGAAGAAAGTTCACAATAAGTGATATAGATGCTGTAATCAAGAACGAGGAATCAGATTGGGGAAAATTGAAAAATTTCAATCTTAAGATAGAGAATGGATTGGCAGGAGTGTACATCACCTATAATATTTACATATATGATGATAACGATGGTGATATAGTAAAGAACGCTGTCCAGGAAACAGTAAGCTTGAGAAAGATAGAAGAAGGAGAGATTTATGAATCTGTACAGGAAATAGGAGAAAGTTTTAATGACATTGATGAAACAAAAACATTGAAAGTTGTTTTCCAAGATTCTGCTGGCAGTACTTTAGATACTTACATAAAAACATTTAAAGCAAGCTAATCTTGCTTTTTATCTTTTTTATTATTTGATTCTGATTTATTTGATTTGTTGTCTTTCTCTTTTTTTTCAGCTTTGTTCTTTTTTTTATTGTTTTTCTTTTCAGAATAATATGTTTTTCTTCTTGAATATTGTATGGGGTTTTTAATCATTTTGCATAAGTTGTCTGGTGAACATATCTGCAGATCTTTATAATATGAATTAAGGCAGTTGGGCGGCAGTATTTTCTTTTTCTGCTGTTTATTGTATCTTAGCTGCCCCATAAGTATGGTTTCCCTTAATTCTTCTTCATTGCATTTGTTCCACTCCTTTAGTCTTTGTTCGATTTGTTCATAACTCCATCCTGCACATGTCAAGAAATTAATCAATATGAATAGAGATCTTTTTCTGCCATCCTGCAGTCCTTCTAAAATCCTTTTGATACATGGAGGAAATAGTTCTTCTGGAATAGCTTCTTCTGGAATCTGATATTCTTTTTTGCTTTTTTCAGCCAGTTGTTGGTATTCATTTTCTATCTGCGGCTTGAAATCAAAAGCTTGTACAAATAAATTATTTGCCTCTCCTTCTTTTGCTTTCTCTCTTTCCAAAAACTTGGTCGAAAAATCTTTTATATTGTCTGGTATTGCAGACTTTTTATCAAAAGTTAATATTTGGTTTGTCTTGATAGGTATACTTACTAATTTAGATTTTTCATTGAAACTATATACATGCCTGAGAAGGTGCCTTGATGAGATGAGTATTGTGTCTATCTCGAGAAAAGGTTCTGAATCCAGTTTAGGTATCTTATCGCCCATTTCATTGTATTCGTATCTTGTTATCTCTTCTGCGGTCTTTTCTGTTTTTTTCATGATTTCAGAGAAATCGTTGTTTTCATGCTTCATTATCATTTCTGAGAGCGGATTTTTTATCATCTCTTTTAGGTAAGCTGCAATTCTCCTTGGTGCTTCTGGAAACATTTTTCTGGTTTCTGTATCATTTATCTCCTCTGGAAACGCTTCAAAAGGCACACCTATGTGGAACCCGTGGTTGCCTGAAAATTTGACACTTACACTTTCTATGCTGTGATATTTTAAAGCTTCTACGAGAAGATGGGCTGCAAACTTGCTGTATTCGAGAAAATGGCAGTCAATATCCAAAATAAGATCCCAGCCTTTCTTTAGCTCTTCAATCTCTTTTTTCTTCATCATAGGGTCTATCGCAAGAGGATTTTCCCAGATCTCTTCAGACATGTGGAAGCTTGTAATCCCTTTTTTAACCAGTTCTAATACGTCACTTGGATGCATAATTATATCTGGGCGTTTTGCATAACCATGTCCTCCATAACTTCCCACAACTTCCTTATCCTTGCTGCATCTAACTATCTCTTCCTGGACCTCTTTTTTAGAGTAATGCTTTAATACTATATTCTTATCAATTTCTTTATAGTCTGCCATTATCTTATGCTTATTCCAGCAATTTTATATATTTTGTTATATTGTAGTGTAGATATGGATGAGCTTGCTTTGATCAATGATTGGATAGACAGGATAAATGAGTCTAAAGCATTGATAATCGTTGAAGGAATAAATGATAGGATAGCTTTGAAAAACATAGGCATAAAGAATGATATACTTATACTGAATAAGCCAATATTCTCTGTTGTTGAAGATGCTGCAAAGCAAAGCGATGATGTAATAATATTGACTGACTTTGATACTACAGGCAAGAAATTGTTTGGTACACTAAACTCTGGTCTGCAGAGATTAGGTGTTAGTTAACACAAAGATAAGAGAGTTCATATTCAAGCATACAAACCTTACTCAAGTGGAAGGGATAGACACTTATGTGAAAAATTTATAAATGGCTATCTATAATATACTTTAAAATGATAAAAAACCAATTAAAATCAGTTCTGTTGTTGGGATTGCTAACTGGACTATTATTAGGAGTAGGCTATTACTTTGCAGGACCTAGCGGAATGACAATAGCATTGATATTTTCATTGCTGATGAATTTTGGCTCATACTGGTTCTCTGACAAGATAGTGCTTGCAATGTACAAAGCCAAAGAAATAAAAGAAAAGGATAATCCTGAACTCTACAAGTTAGTGAAAGAAGTTGTACATCTTGCAAAGCTTCCTATGCCCAAGGTGTATTTTATACCTTCTTCAAACCCTAATGCGTTTGCAACAGGCAGAAATCCAAAAAATAGTGCTGTGGCAGTTACAGCAGGAATAATGAATCTATTGGGAAAAGATGAGCTTAAAGGCGTTATTGCACATGAGTTAAGTCATATTAAAAATAGGGATACTCTTATACAGACAATAGCTGCAACTATTGCAGGAGTAATATCTTATCTAGCTTTTATGGCAAGGTGGGCTGCTATATTCGGCGGCGGAAGGGACAGAGACAATGGCAGAGGATTTGAACTGCTTGCTTTAGCCATAATCACTCCAATAATAGCAGCGCTATTGCAATTGGCATTGTCAAGAAGCAGAGAATATCTGGCAGATGAGTCAGCAGCAAAGATATTGCATAATCCCTTCGGTTTAGCCAAAGCTTTGGAAAAGCTCGATGCAGCAGGCAAAGTTATGCCGATGAAGATAGGCAGTGAAGCTACAAGCTCCTTGTTTATAGTTAACCCTTTTAGTGCAAGAGGGATGCTCCATCTGATGAGCACACATCCTCCTATAGAAAACAGGATAAATAAGCTTAAGGATATGCGTTTTTGATTATATTCTCTTTTTCATATATTTTTTTAAATAATTACTTCTCGCTTTTTTCCATGTCACTTGAAATGATCATTACAGAACTGAAACAAGGCGAGGTTGACCCTAGATTTGACTGTCTTGATTCTGTAGAGAAAAACAGAAACAAGATACTTAAACCCAAGGGCATAAAAGATAATTTTGTACGCATGAACCCTAAACAAGATACAGGCATCTTATTTATTGATGATGTGAATAAGGACAGATGGCTTGGTCAGATTAATGATAGAAGGCCTGAAGTTGATGCTTTGGTAACAAATCTGCACAACATAGGACTTGAATGTGATCCTGGAGATTGTCCTGTTTATGTTCTTCACAATCCCCAATATAATTTTCTTTCTTTGGTTCATTCTGGAAGAAACGGTTCTGTAAAAGGCATTCTCGAAAAAACCATAAGGAATTCAGCTAAATATCTAAATACTAAATTACGCAATTACACTTTTGGTCTAAAGGTGTTCATGGCTCCGGCTATCTGTGGAGAACATTATAGATTGAATCATCTTACTCTTTCATTCAAAGAATGTGCTTATATTAAGGATTTTTTGATAGGAAGTTATGATATTGAATCGACAGATAATAACAATATCAAACTAACATCCAAGCAAGGCTTTGGGTTTGATATGGTCAATCTTAACTTTAATAGATTATTAGAACTGGGCATTAGAGAAGAAAACATGGAAATATCCAATATTTGCACATATGAATCTCCCCATTATCCTTCTTATAGACAGCATATAGAAAAAGGAACCAAAAATGGAAGGTTCATGGTGATGGCTTTTATGAGATGAGATTGATTTAATCCTTATACTCTTTCTCGATCAGTTCCTTTATCGCTTTTGCTTTCAGCTCTCCTATCTTCTCTACTTTTTTCAATTGTTCAACATCAGCATTGACTATATTCTTTATTGTTTTAAACTCTTCTAATAACGGCTTTGCCAACCCTAATCCTATTCCTGGCAATGCACTGACTAGATACTCTTGCTGCTGCTCTGATGTTTTTGGCTTGTTGCTTCCATGAGGCGTGAAGTTTTTTCCAGATTCCTGCTGCTCTCTTTTAGCTATCATCGCAAGCATAGCACTGCTGTCCTTATTGTCTTTAGTAAATATCACAGGAATACCATAACCTACTGTTAGAGAAGCAAGCAATCCTCTTATCGCGTTTGAATGTATATTTTTTACTTGATAAATGTCTTCTTGTCCTTCAACAAGAATGAGTGGTCTTGAGAAATTATTTCTTAGTTCTTTGATCTGTTCAAAAAGCCTTCCGTCTAGTAAACTATTGACAAAATCCTCTTTTGTCTTGTACTCAACAGCACACCTATCGCTTAGTATGTAATCTCCATGGGTTAATTTATCAAGCTTTATATCGCACCCTTTTTCTATCAGATCTTTTATTATCTTGTTTCCTTTCTCCCTATAATCTACATATACTTTTACATTGTCATACACAAACTTATTTAGGTTAGTCTGTTTTTTCACAGTATTGATCTGTTTCTGTCTTCTAAAATTATTTCTCAACAACTCTAGGTTTCTATGCATTCTATTTTCTTTATGATGAGCACTCCATCTATACCCTTCATCTCTTGTTCCCTGTGCCATAAGTATAAGCACTCTTCCTTTTTCTAATCTTCCTGTTCTTCCTCTTCTTTGGATTGTTCTTACAGCGCTAGGGATTGGCTCAAAAAATATAACTATGTCAACCTGCGGAATATCCAATCCTTCTTCTCCTACGCTTGAGCTTACTAAAACATTGAATTCATCATTCCTGAACTCTTCTAACATCTCTATCTGCTTTTTTTGGCTTAATCCTGAGCCGTTCTTCTTAGCTTGTCCTACGAACAGTTTCGCTTTAATGTTATCTATAGAATTCATCTCTTCAACAATTCTTTTTGCACTGTCTCTGTATTGATTAAATACTATTACTTTTACACCTTTGTTTTTTTTGTATTCATTTATTATTATGTTTCTTAATTCATTAAGTTTAGGGTGCTCAATATTTTTCTCGAACAATGTTTTTGTCTTTATCAACGCACTTCTGAAATTTAGATCTCTTGCTAAATTCTTGGTTGCTCTTGTTTTTGTTGTAAATGACTCTTGATATATTTTTTCCATGTAAGTATTTAGTGCAGAAATTCCTTGTGTCTCAAGCAACTCTAAACCATGCTGAACTTTCATTATCTCTGCCATCAGGCTGATAGATAATAGTGCTTCAATACTTTTGCCTTGGCTTATCTCTTTTCTTAACTGCGCCTGTATTCCTAGCAGATCTCTTTTTGATGACTGCGAAGATATATTGGTTATTATACCGTGATTTTTTATGTCTTTAACTTTTGTCCTTATGCAATCCTTCAACAATTTTTGTATATCCTTGAATGCTGAAGGCAGCTGTACTTTTATCCAGTCAAGCTTTACATCTTGTATATATGGCCTTACATCAGGATCCTTATCTGTTCTAATCTCTATCTCTTCTATGAATAGATTCTGACAAACCTCATTGATTATTTCTAAATCGCTTCCAGGAGAAGCTGTTAATCCTAATATCCTTGGATACCTTGCTTTATTGTTGTATTGTTTTGCAACCCATACATAACTGTAGTCTTTTACTGCTCTATGACATTCATCAAAAACCATCAAGCTAACATCTTTTAAGTCTATCCTGTTGCTTATTATATCATTTTCTAATCCTTGCGGAGTACTCGCAATTATCTGGTGTGTTTTCCACATCTCTTGTCTTTTTTCTGGTTTGATGCTGCCAGTGAACATAGCTATCTTACTGTCATCAAGATTGGTCTTTGCTTTGAACACCTGCATAATTTGCTCTACTAATGGCTTTGTTGGAGCAAGAATAAGAATCTTTGAATCAGGATACTGTTTAAGCCTTTGTGCAGCAAGCATCAATGCTACACTTGTTTTTCCCATTCCAGTAGGCAGTACAACTAATGTATTATAGTTCGCAGCAGTAGCAAAAATAGTCTCTTGGTACAGCCTTGGCTTAAAATCTTTTAGCATATCTGATTAAATTGTAATAGTATGTTTATATACCTTACGCGCACACCTGTCCAGTGTGTCCAGTGCTATTTCAGAAATTTTTAAATAAGTCGACATTATTCTTGCATTATTCAAGGAGGTTGATTGCAATGGGTTTGTTTCATAAATACCTTAAAGACGCATTGAAAGCATTGGAAAAAGGAGATGAAAAAGAATATTTCAAGATATGCAAAGAACATGCAAATAAACACGTAATACTTCAGACAAATGGCATAATGTATAGGCTGCAGCATAATCTTAGATTATATAATGAAAATCTTATATGGCTTTCTGGTGGACATTCTACATGGAATAAGGAAGAGGCTAAGTTGAAACTAGAGGATTCCATAAAAAGATTGTCCAGAATAAAGAAAGATATAAAAAAACTGCTTGAAACAGAAAGAGTAAAGCTGGAATAATTTTCCTTTGCTTTATTTTATCAATATTTATCTTCTTCTGTTATTACTTCTGCCTGAAGTTCTATTTCTTCTTGGCGGACCTCTTTGTGATGAACCTCTTCCGAATGTTTTTCTTGGTCTTCTATTGAATCCTCTGCTGTCCCTTCTCTGTTGGGTTCTTTTAATTTTCACTCTTTCTACAAACGGCTTTTCTTCTTTTTTTACTTTAATATCAAAATCCCTGAACACTCTTGAGAAATTATCGTGATCTCTTTCACCAACAAGATTGATAGCCATACCTTCTTTTCCAGCTCTTGCTGTCCTTCCTATCCTGTGTATGTATTGCTTGCTCTCGTTTGGAATGTCGTAATTATATACATGTGAAACTTCTTTTATGTCTAAACCTCTTGCAGCAACATCTGTACAGACTAAAACATTCGCTTTCTTAGAATGGAACTTTTCAAGCATCTTCTCTCTTTTTGCCTGTGATAATCCGCCATGTATAGCTATAGCATCTATTCCGTTGATGACGAGATTGTCTGCAACAAAATCTGTGTTTCTTTGCGTATTGCAGAATACCATAGATATGTTGGATTTATCTTTTTTTAGTAGATGTACGAGCAATGCAAACTTTATTTTTTTGTCAACATCATAATATACTTGCTTTAATTTTTTTGGATCTACATATGATTCTACGCTGACCTTTGTAGGTTCATTCATGTAATGTTTTGCTATTTTGCTTAATTCTCCGTGTATTGTAGCAGAAAACATCATTGTTTGTCTTTTCTTAGGGCATTCTTTGATTATCATCTTGACATCATCGATAAAACCCATATCAAGCATTCTGTCTGCTTCATCAAGAACAAGCACTTTTACATTTTTTAAATCTATTGTCCTTCTTCCAATGTGATCCAATATTCTTCCTGGAGTTCCGACAACAATATCTGCTGTCCTTAATTGGTTCATCTGCGGGTTAATTGAAACCCCTCCATAAACAGAACAAATCCTTAATTGTTTATACTTTGAGAATTTCTTTATTTCTTTTCTTATCTGTTCAGCTAATTCTCTGGTTGGCGTCAATATCAAAGATTGGATGACTCCTTGTTTTTCACAATTGTGCAGTATTCCTGCGCCAAAAGCTAATGTCTTTCCACTTCCTGTTGCTGAACCTGCAATTATATCTTTGCCTTTTAATGCAATAGGTATTGTTTTTTTTTGTATCTCTGTCGGGCTTTCAAAATTTTGTTCGTTTATCGCTTTCAATATATCTTTATTTATTCCTAATTCTTTAAATTCATTCATTTTAACAATTCAAGAAAAAGTCGATTAAAATCAATTAATGCTTTTTCTTTTTTTACCTCATCAATTTATACTAATATGTTCTATTTGACCAGAACTATATAAATGTATTTGTTTATCTGTTATAATAAGCGATAGATAAAGGTGAACTAATGTTTTCTTCATGCTTGTTTTCAAACCATTGTTTTATATGTTTCCTATATTTTCCAGGAAGCACATACATCGCAATCCTCATCTTTACTTTTTGATATGTTTCTACTATTTCTTCTTTGGTAATCGCATCTTTTTCATACAATTCCCTGTTTCCTCTGATTATGGTTTTCAAAGTACCATGTACGTGTGTTGTTTCTGGTAGTTTTCTGTTTACCAATATTTCTAGTTCTTCTGCCATATCTGGGACCATATTTTTATGAGAATGCGTTTCTTTTAAAAAACTTATTATTTTTAAATATTCTAATATTCATGACCTGGACACAATATTTTAAAATTATAGCTTATCAGTTTGACTAATGTTTTTTGAATCTCTTCATTATCGCTTGTCGGCAAGTCTGTTCTTCCATGGCCTTCATTAAGCAAAGTATCTCCTGAAAACAAAATCTGTTTTTCTTTGTCCCATAAGCATATTGAGCCGCGAGTATGTCCTGGTGTGCGGATTATCTCGTATTTGTCTGGTAATTTTATGTTGCTTATTTCTATCAGTTCAATATTGAACTTTTTCTCCATATCTTTGTCTAGTATTGTTCCATGTTTATCTTTTTCTATATCTCCTATAGCTTCTTTGCTTGCATAGAATTTAGCATTAGGAAAAAGATCAAAGTTACCTATGTGGTCATAATGAAGATGAGTAAATATCACTATCTCTATCTTTTCTAAATCAACAATTTTGCTTAAGAATGTCTTTACCATCTCTCTATTTTTTCTGTTGCCTGTATCTATCGCTGCGTTTATATCCTCAACATAGTATATATTAGAATCCGCTGGAATTTTCCAAATACATTCAACTATCTTTTTTATCATACATATCCTTTCTTATGGATCTGATAGCTTAATATTGCTGTAAGAAAATACGTTAATGTTGAAACTAAAATATTTACCCTTTTTCCAGAAAGCCAGTTTCCTATAATGAATCCTATGAATGTAAGCATGACTATAAGATAATACGGAAACATAGGATGTCTTTTCATGCCGTATAATAATCTTCCTGCTAACAATCCGAATATCAAAAGCACCACCAAAAACATCGCGGAATTTTTAATGTTTATTGATACAAGCAATCCTATCGCAAAACCTATTATTGCGTAAAATTCTGCCCAGAATTCAGTATACCATGACGCTTGTTTTGAGTTCATATTTTTGACTCCACTTTTGTATAATACAATAACCATGTTATGAACGCTATAACCAAAGTTCCCAACAATATCCATATAGCGTTAAGCTTGAAGAAATATATTAGAAATGAAGCTCCTACTAATGCTCCTGCTGAAAAGAAATAAATTAACCTAGACGCGTAAAGCATAGGAAATCCGTCCAAAGGCGGAATAGGAAGATATGTGTATATTGCATATGCTATATTGACAAGTATTGCTTTTTCTAGCAGCACATTTGATGCGAACAAGGGTATTTTTGATATTATCCTTAAGAAAAATGCCAATAATATGTTTGCAGCGCTTCCTGATAATCCTATGTATCCTAAAGGCAGATAGTTTAATCCATATCTGAACTTTCCTAATCTATGTTTTTCAAGCATTGTCGCAATTATTCCACCAGGAAGCAATAACCAAAAATGTCCTTGTGTAATGAATGCAAAGACTAACCCTATCGCTAATCCATACCACCATATCCTGAATGTGATCTTATAGCCTGCCTGCAATCCTGTTATTCTTTGTACAGAAAGATGCACAAGAACAGCTAACGCTACTACAAGTATTGAGCTTAACATATTCAATCCATAGTATGCGTCTATACCAGTTGTTGCCCTGCCGTCATTAAATCCTACAATGAATCCTAATAATAGAATGACTATAACCAGACTTTTGATCTCTTCATTGCTGAAAGAGAAGTACCTCTTTATTTTATGTTTCAAATCAAGCATTGTATAGAATATTAAAAATTTATTATTTAAATGTTTCTATAAGTTGAATATCTTTCTAATTCTTTTATTAGCTTAGGAATTTCATCAACAGCGTTTTTTACAGTTTCTATATCTATCTCATTACCATAATAATTGATGCCATTCCTTAATTTCCTGTATCTGTCAAATTTCTTTGATATTTCAAGTTCTTTTAGTATATCTCTCAAAAAGAACCCTATCGATTCATGATCTAAGAATTTATATCCTTTCAGATATCCTATAGCTTCGCAATGTTCTCTTAATCCTTCGTAGCTTTCCCTAAGGATAGTCTTTGAAGTTTTACCGGTTAAAGGTATTTCTTTTGCTGTTTCGACAGCTTGTTTGGCAGATTTGAATAAGCTTGATGCTCTTATCTTATTAGGCAAAACTTTTTTTGCTTTTCCTGTATCTATGCTAAATTCAAAGTTCATCACAATACCTCTAATTCTCCTGATAATGTTATACCGTTGCATATGCTGTTTATCAGATGAGGATTTGTTTTTTTTGTCTTTTCCCAAGAAGCCTTGTCAAACTTATGGATGCTTATTTTTCTGTTTATCGTTTTTTCATATATCTTACAGTCAAAATCTTTTTTGACGTTTGATATGACGCATAGATCCATATCGCTTGTGATATCATCAGTCGCTGAAGCATAGCTTCCGAACAATACTATGGTGGGAAGATCATAAGTTTTTTCTAAGTCATCTATAATCCTGGATTCTCTGATCTTTTCCAGATTGTAATACTTTTTAAGATTCATTGTTTTATCTGATGGAATCAGCCTATAAAATAGGTATACTCCTTCTTCTTTTGAAGACAAGAATTCTTCTTTTAGCAGTTTTTTTAGATATTGTCTTACTGTTGTATGGTTTATCTTTGTTATTCTTGACAATTGCCTGATGCTGAACTTTCTGTTAGGCTCCTCAAAAAAATGCTTCACTATGGTTATTTTTGTTTCCATTTGGAAGTATATATTTCCAGATGTTTATAAATCTTTCCATTTTAGCTTATACTAAAGCTATAGCTTATATTATGGTTAAGATTTTTCATTATTAGTTTAAGCAATTCTTCTTCGTGCCCAGCGCCGACAACAGCTAGAATTAGTTTATCTGGATTGCTTTCCATTATTTTAGAAAGCTTTTTTGCCATGATTCTATTCCTGTCTTCAACTATTGCCTTGTATAAGCTAGGATATCTTTTTTTCATAGCTAACATAAGTTTTTTGATTATCTTTTTGCTCGGCACTTTGCTTAGGTCAAGGTTTTGTATGCCGTATTTTTTTAATTCATTCTTTCTGAAGAATATCCCCATAAACGCATCCTTTAATATTTTCATGAATTCCTTGAATGTGAAAGCTTTTGACAGATTTCTTAAAGTTATTGCAATATGCTGGTCTATCAATGCGATTTTTGCATCATGTTTTCTTGCCTCTTTTATTGCTGTCAGCATATCATCTCCTGGATTTGCATTTACAACCTTCCCTAATTTTTTTTGCACATAGCCTCCTATTATCGCAAAGATGAATCCTGCAAAACCTATTTGTTTAATTTGTCTTATTGACAGATGCTCTTTTTTTTGTTTTTTTAGTAATGAGTTTAATCTTGTTTTGTCTAATTCAACAGCAACAATATCTGGCTTGTCTTCCATAGCTTTCTTTATCTCGTTTATGCTCTGCTTTGCTATGTGGCTTGTGCCTATTATTGTTAAGTTATGTAGTTTAAGCATTTTTTTTGGTTAATGGTTGTTGTATATTAAATTTGTCAATTTGTCAAAATAATAGAAATTCCCTTCTTCATATACTTCCTAACTTATTTATATTTATAAATCTAGCGCTATTTAACCACTTATTAAAGACAACAAAACACATAGCCTCATATATAGAAAAGTATTTAAACCAAGGTTAATATATAATTTATTACATAAATAAAGGGTGGTAAAACAATGCTCAAGATGAAAAGAATTTCTGAAACATACGAGATGAAGGTCTTTACTGATACTGGAGATTATTTTGGAGACATAGAAGAATCCATATTGACAACAAACAAGGTATTTGGCTGGAAAGTCAAAGCATCAAGAAACTCATTCCTGAACAAAGTATTGGGAAGTGCAAAAGGCGTAATAGTTCCTCATCAATTGGTTAAAAGCATAGGTGATATAATGATTATCAGCAAAGCTGCTGTACCAAGCTATAACCCTGAGGACGAGAATGCTTGAGAAGCACCAAAAAGAATTATTAAGGACAAATCTTTTTTTATCTTCTTATTGTAAGCCTAAATTACTAAAATATCAAGGTCTTAAGATTAAAAACAAATTGCCTAATTGAAAACCGATACTTTTAAATATATCTTAAATTACGATAACGTTATCGGTAAATATGATAACTAAATGTGAACAAAAGATAATGGAGGTTGTATTGCCTCAACCATTCAAAAGTTATTCTGTACGAAACCTAAGCAAATTAATTAACTCAAGTTATGCTTTAACATACGATTCTGTAAAAACTTTGATAAAAAAAGGAATGATAAGAACAGAACGGATAGGAACTACAATAAGCTGTAGAGCAGACTTATCAGCAGATCCTCAACTTTTAGCAATATCTTCATTAACACATTCCCAAAAATTGTTGAGCAAGGCAAAATATGGTTTTATGATAGATGAAATCAAACAAAATCTTCAATCCTTATATCTTCTTATATTATTCGGCTCGAGAGTCAAAGGAACACAAAAAAAGAATTCAGACATAGATCTTTTGTTTGTAATGCAAAATAAATTAGATATAGAGCAAACAAAAAAAAGGATAAGATCTCTACTTTCATCAACAAATCTAAATATTGAATTTGATGTAATAACAACAGAATGGCTTGTTAAGATGTTTGATGAGAAGCAAAGCTTAGGAAGAGAAGTTCTTAATGCTTCTATAATATTGCATGGAGCAGAGCAATACTATACTTTGGTGAATATATATGATAAGAAAAGAGGATATTAAGCGAGCCATAAACACATTTAAGAGATGGGATAATGATCATATATGGCAAACTCCTTCTGACATATTCAAGCATCATACTCTAGAATAATCAAGGAATGCATTAAGAACAGCTCAATATATCATGAGCATAATGGAAAATCAGGAAACAAGAGATTTTTTTGATGCAGACGATTATGATGGCACATTGTGGATAATAAACGCATCTTATTACAGGATATTTTTTCTAGCCCAATATCTGCTGGCTCTTGACAATAAAAAAATACCCAAAGATGTTCAAGATACCCATAAGACTGTTGAGTTGGCTTTGATGTATTACTTCATAATCAAAGGTTCTGATATGGAGAATAAACATAATTTAGAATGGAGCGACATAAAATACTCTAAATTGTCAAAAGCATTGTCTTTATTATCTGATGCAAAAGAACAAATGCAACAGCTAACCCAGCAAAAAGCAAAGAATATTATTGAGTATATGGATATTGAAAGGCAAAAAAGGCATGAATTCACCTATAGGATGACGATAAGTGCTGAGATGAACAAGGCAAAAATATCCATAGAAAGAGCAAAGGAGTTTGGAGATATAGTCAATTCTTACATAAAAGCAAAAGGCCTGAATAGAAAAGTATAAATATACAAATATCAAACAATATCTTATGAAAATCACAATAGACACACAACATGATTCTAAGGAAGATATAATCAAAGCTATCGAGTTATTGAGAAATCTGACAAACCACGAACACAAGTCAAATTCTAACATATTTGAAAACAATTCTCAACCTACAGATATGTTCAATATGTTCAATTCTACAGAACAACCTCAAAAAACAGAACCTGAAGAACAAAAAGAAGAATCTCAAGGCCTTATATTTTTGGATTAATTTTATATATGATGCTATTAACTTCTTTGATTATGCAATACGAATACCTAGAGCATACTGCTGACGTAAAGATAAAAGCTTATGGCGAAACATTATCAAAGAAATTTGAGAACACGGCATTAGCTATGTTTAACGTACTTACAGATATAAGCAAAGTAAAACAACTAAAAACCTTAGAAATAAATATAGAATCAAAAAAAACAAAATCCTTGCTCTATGATTTTCTTGAAGAGCTATTGTTCAAGCTGGATACAGACGGATTTATCTTGTCCAGCATAAAAGTAAACATAGAAGACAATAAGCTAAAAGCAATAGCTAAAGGTGACAATTACAAAAATTATAATGTTAAAGGCAACATAAAATCCATAACCTATTCAGATATGGAGATAACTGATGATCATATTATTGTGGTGGTAGATGTATGAAACTAAAAAAGATAAACAATTATTTATTTGAAGTTGAGAAAGAAGGCAATATGAATGTTCCTGTAAAGATTTTCGCAAGTGAAAAACTATTGGAAGACATGAAAAAAGATAAAGCAATACAGCAGGGAATAAATGTTTCTAAATTACCTGGAATACAGAAAGCAAGCATCATGTGTCCTGATGCTCACCAAGGATATGGGTTCAGCATAGGCGGTGTGGCAGCTTTTGATATTGAAGATGGCTTAATAACTCCTGGCGGAATTGGTTTTGACATAAACTGCGGAGTAAGACTATTGTCAACAAATCTAACCAAAGAAGAAGTAGAGCCAAAGATAAGAAACATACTTATCTCTTTGTTCAAGAATGTTCCTGGCGGAGTAGGTTCAGAATCCAAGATAAGATTAACAGATGAACAATTAGATGATGTATTGAAAAACGGAAGCAGATGGGCATTAGAGAATGGCTATGGTATAGAGGAAGATGCTGAATTATCTGAAGAAGGCGGTTGTATGGATGCAGCTGATTCAACCAAGGTAAGCCAAAAAGCGAAATCAAGAGGAAGAAAACAGCTTGGTACATTGGGCGCTGGTAACCATTTTTTAGAGATACAGTATGTTGATGAAATTATTGATAAAAAAACAGCTGAAACCTTTGGTATAACAAAAAAGAATCAGATAATGATAATGATACATTGTGGAAGCAGAGGATTAGGCCATCAAGTTTGTTCAGACTATCTGAGAAGGATGGAAGACGAAAATCCTGAAATAGCGGATTCTCTGCCTGAAAGAGACTTGATATATGCTCCTGCAAAATCAAAACTTGCAAAAGATTACTACAAAGCTATGTGTGCTGCTGCAAATTATGCTTGGGTAAATAGATTGATAATAGCGCATGAAGTAAGACAAAGCTTTAAAGAGATATTTGGCGAAAATACTGAAATAAATCCAGTCTACGATGTTGCACATAATATCGCAAAAGTAGAGGAGCATGAGATAGATGGCAAAAAAAAGAAAGTTTATCTTCATAGAAAAGGCGCGACAAGATCATTTCCTCCTCATCATCCTGATTTGCCTGAAAAATACAGACAAACAGGTCAGCCTGTATTGATTCCAGGAAGTATGGGTACTTCTTCATATGTTCTTGTAGGAACAGAAGAAGCTATGAAACAGACTTTTGGCTCTACAGCACATGGTGCTGGAAGATTGATGTCTAGGCATGCTGCAAGACAGTTTAAAGCAGACGATATAAGGGAAGAATTAAAAAAACAGAATATTTATGTAAAGAGCGCTTCATGGAAAGGTATTGCAGAAGAAGCTCCTCAAGTCTATAAGGATATAGATGAAGTCATCAAAGTAAGCCACGATGCAGGCATAGGAAACATTGTTGCAAGATTAAAACCATTAGGAGTGGTCAAAGGATGAATGAGAATGTTATTCTTGTTGATGAAAACGATACCCCTATAGGTACAGAAGAAAAGATGAAAGCACATGAAAAAGCCCTATGCCATAGAGCTTTTTCTATATTAATATTTAACAAGAACAATAATATGCTTATCCATCAAAGGGCAAAGCACAAGTACCATTGCCCAGGATTATGGACAAATGCATGCTGCAGTCATCCAAGACAAGGAGAAATAACAGAAGATGCAGCTCATAGGAGATTAAAAGAAGAGATGGGTTTTGATACTAAACTCGACAAACTTTTCTATTTTCATTATACTGCAGAATTCGACAATGGTTTGACTGAAAATGAGTTAGACTATGTTTTCAAAGGAATATATGACCAAGATCCGAATATTAACAAAGATGAAATAGAAGATTACAGGTGGATAAGCATAGAAGAACTTAAACAAGACATAAAGCAAAATCCTGAAATATATACTCCTTGGTTCAAGATAATTATAAAAAAATTAGATGTCTAAGATTTTTCCTTCTTTACCTACATTTATGACTTTTGTGTTTCCTAATCTCTCTTCGATCCCTTCTGCTTCGTGAACATGAGAGCAAAGCAAGATATCCGGCTTAAAAGCATCTATCGCTTTTTTAACTCCTGTTGAGCCTGGAAAAAAGCTTGTGAATTTTTCCATCTTTGTGCCTGTAGGATGCACATGTGTTACCATAATTCTTTTCTTCATATCTTTGATATAGTTATGTCCTTTTTGTAATAGTTCATAGAATTCATCTTCTGAAAACTGATGCAGTCCAACATTAGCGCCGCCTGCGCCAAACAAGCCAATCTCTCCTGCTTTTATAGAATATCCGTGCAAGTTAGTGGCTCCATAAAGCTCAGCCAAAAAGTCTGCTGTTGCAACAGTCTCATGATTGCCTGGAATAAGAACAACTTTTTGATTTCTTTTTGCAAAAGGCCCTATTAGGTTTTTAGTTGATGCTTCAGCATACGTTAGATCTCCACATAATACAACAAGATCTACCTTATTGTCTTCTGCTTTCTTAGCTAATTTCTCTGCTAAGCTAGTATCTCCGTGTATGTCTCCTGAAGCGAGTATCTTCATTTTATTATCACCTGAGCAAAGGATGGCCAGCAAATTTTTAATTTGCGCTGTCTCCTGAAGCTAAAATATTCGTATTATTAATTACCTTACTGGAGTTGTGCAGATTTTTCTAAAAACCGAAAAAATTAGGTAGTTGAACAC
>CAYSVS010000001.1:0-87274 GCA_964434475.1 uncultured Methanosarcinales archaeon | reverse complement strand
TTATAAACCAACTTGATCAAATAAATTTTGCAGAATTATCGAATTTCACACTTTTTAAAAAAAACAAAGAATGATAATTAGAAAATTTGCAGATATAAACTTAATAAAGCAGTGACAAAGGTTTGCACCAACAAAACCCAAAAACAGTTATTTAAAAATATTTACTTTTTATACAACAAAAAAATATTTATATCAGATAATAACTACACATGATAAAATGGCAAATAGAATGGTTACATGTCAAAAATGCGGAAAAGATGTTGATGTCGCTGAAATTAAGTACATGCCAAAAGAAGATGGCAACATGATAGTAGTATGCAGCGCTTGCAGCGGAGGAAAGACAAGCAATCTTGAAAAATTCGAGCATAAGAAAGTCGAGATACCCAAAAAACAAGAGCCTGTAAAACAAGAACCTGTAAAAGTGAAATATTACTGTTCAAGATGTAAGTTTGAATTTACGTTCAAACCTGACACCAATAAAGTACTTAGATGTCCTTACTGCGGAAGAGACGATAGGATAGAACAAGATAAAAGAGATGCTAGTTCATTACTTAGCCAGGCATCAGACAATTAATTTTTATTCTTTTTTTCTATATATATATAATGAGAACAAACTTATGAAAAATACGACCATGCTTATATACTGCCATGAAGTCAATCCAAAAAATCTAGGATCATACCTAAAAAAATCTGTTATGAACCTGAATAAGGTATAAAAAAATACAAAACTTAAAAGAACAATACCGTCCTTAAGCTCTTTCTCATCTTTTATTCTTGCAATATAAAGAACAATGAATAACAAGATAATGTGGCTTAAACAAGCATATAATTGATAAGGATGCCTACAGCCAGTATATCCTGAAAAATTAAAACACCATTGAACATCAGTTATAGTTCCTACTAATTCTTGATTTATGAAATTAGCCAATCTTCCGAAAATTATGCCTATTGTACCGACTATAGACACAACATCTGCAATCTTCAAAAAATTAAGCTTATGCTTTTTGCAGAAAAGAAATCCAGCCAATCCTCCTCCTATCACTGCACCAAAAAAAGACATTCCGCCATTCCATATCTTTAAAATATCCAAAGGACGCTGTATAAACATACTTGGATCATTAACTAAAAAATGCATCATTCTTCCGCCTATTAGCAGTCCTATCATAAGCCAAAGTATAAATGCATCAAGTTTTTCTACCTTAAGCTGAAGTTTTACTCTTTGTTTCTTAAGAAGATAATAAAGCAAAAAAAAGCTCAAAACATAAACCAACCCATAATACCTTATCTGTATAAAACCTATTTCTACAAGTATAGGATCTATATTCACGCTAAGCATAGATTAAAAAAATAAATACAACTATTTAATATTTTGTTTTTAATCATACGCTAAAACAATAATTCCTATCTCTTCAGGAACCAACATATAATTTTCTCTCAAGAATTAGATATATATTCTTATATTTAAACTATACTTTATAGCATTGATTACATAAATATTTGGTACCAATTGCTTTTTCAAGTTCATTCTGTGTCGCATATGTCAAAGAGTCAGTACTGCTTAATCCAAGAATATTTTTAATCTTATGTATGCTGTTTCCATGGGCCAACAGTTCTTGCTCAGTATGAAAATCGATTGCATGGTAGCATGGATGTTTGATTGCAGGAAATGTAATAAATACGTTTATTGTATCTGCACCCAGATCACGAAGATATTTTATATCGTTTATCATAGTAGTTCCTCGCACAATAGAATCATCTATAAGTATTATATTTTTCCCTCTAACCTCTTCTTCATAGATAAAATGGTCGCTTATTGTTCCAATCTCTCTATGCTCCTTTGTTGGCTGTTGAAATATCCTTCCAGAGAAAGGATTCTTTTCGATTGCTGTAGAATATTTTATTCCTGCGTAAGAGGAAAGTTCAACAGCCGCACATTCAGCTGTCCTTGGTACAGGAACAATAACATAATCTTCTTTATCATTAAAAATAGAATCATATTTTTTTGAAGATTTTGTCTTAAACCTGTCCCACATATACTTAATGATATCTTTCCTTATCTGTTTAACTCGTTTATCGTTTACAAAAGATGCAGCACGTTGAAAATAAACAGCTTCAAATGGACAAAATTTGGTCTCAGGTTCTTTGATCTGTTTTCTAAACACTTCAAAATCTTTTGATATGAATATCATCTCTCCAGGATTTACTTCTTCATACATAGCCCTCCCATTTAATTCTTTAGAAGATGTTCCTTTAAAAAGCATTTTTTCTAGTGCAACAGTTTCAGACGCAAAAGCATAATCAGTAATCTCTTTTCCTTTTGTCCTCACACCATAAAATAAAGGTCTTCTTCCTTCAGAATCCCTAAAAACAACAATGCCATAGTTATTGACAACTGAAGCGACGCAATAAGTACCCTCTATAGTTTCCATTGTTGCCTTTACTGACTTAGTTATCCTATCTTCTCTCTTAAGAAAATCAGCTGTCGTAAAAAATTCTTTAGCGAATATGTTCAATATAGCTTCTAGATCATTCGTTGATGCCCTTCTAAGACCATGAAATCCAGACATTATCTTATCATAATTATGAACATCTCCATTATGTACGATTGCAATCTTCTTGTTTCCAAGATGCAAGGGCTGATAACTTTCACATTTATTTTCATTTATATATCCTGTTGTAGGATATCTTACCTGGCCAATGCCCATAAATCCTGCCAAACTTTCTAGATCTGATTTTACCTTAAAAACTTTTCTTACTCTTCCTTTATCCCTAACAATAGTCATAGGATTAAAATCATCTGCAACATGTTCTACAGCAATCCGCTTATACATCTCAAACTCTCTTCGAGATAAGGGTAACTTTTTTATCGCAGCTATTCCTGCTGAATCATCTCCTCTGTTTTGTATCTGCGACAATCCTTCTGCTATAAGAAATCCCAAATCTTCTCTATTATTTTTAGAAATTACCCCTATTATCCCGCACATGATTAAAAAAACATAAAACCTGTTTAAATATATTCTTATTGTTCAACACATAGCATATACAATCTATTTATGTCAACAGTTCGTGACCACCAGCCAATATACAATCTATTTATGTCAACAGTTCGTGACCATCAATCAATATACAATCTATTTATGTCAACAGTTCGTAACCATCAACCAACATACAATCTATTTATGTCAACAGTTCATGACCACCAGCCAACATACAATCTATTTATGAACAGTTCGTAACCATCAACCAACATACAATCTATTTATGTCAACAGTTCGTGACCATCAATCAATATACTAAAAAATATTAAAATATTTTTTGTGTCCTAAAAATCTCTGATTTTTATGAGACTGGGTATTAAAAATATAAAAAAAGCGCACTTATTCCCTGCTTACAAATTCCATAACTTTCAAAAAAACCATTCAAACTCTACGAAATTTTTAATGATCAAGATTATATCAAGAACATACCGAATATTCTTCTCAAAAATAAGAGCACAACGAAAAAAAGTACATAAGAAATAAGTATCAAGAAAGGTATCTTCTTTATTCCTTGTTTTTCATCTCCTTTACTTATCTGTCCAAGCACAAGAGAACCCAGTACGACAGTAGTCGCTATAGATATAACTATATATCGTGTAACAAAGCTTATCTCCAGCATCTTACCTGTGCTAAACTGTATCAAAGAAAAAACGCTAGGATCTATAGCAGCTAATTTTGCAGCCATAACTTCCAATAGGAAAGTGCTTAAAGCATATAAAACAGGAGACGCAAAAGCTATAGCTATAGATATAAATATGACATAAAGCTTTACGTTTGTCCTTATCTTTCTTTCGATAAGTTTCTGCCTTGTAAGATCTTCTGCTGTTTGCTGCAGCAGATCGCTTAATTGACCTCCTGTCTTTAATCCAGAAACAATAAGCTCAATAACATGTTTCAGTTTCACTGACCTCACTCTTTGTGTTATATCCATCAAAGACTTGGTTATCTCTTTTCCTGTAGCTATCTCTTTTCCAGCCCTTATTAACTCTTTTTTAAAAGGCCCAAACTCAGGTCTGGCGCTTAAAAGCAAAGCTTTATCTGTAGTTATTCCTGCCTTAAGGTTGCCTGCTGTAAGCCTTAAAGCATCAGGAAGTATAGATTCAATAAACTTCGACTTTGACTGTGCTTTGAAATGGAGCGTAAAATAGCTTATCATATCGAACAATACAAAAAACAATAAAGATACAATAAGCATATTGAATTTGAAAAACAGTCCTAGAAATAATGTAATTACAATACTTAAAGCTATATCAAACAAAAAAGTAAAACCTATATATCTCTCTGTATCTATATCAATATCAGAATACATCAACAATTGACCTATATTCTTCCTTACAGATACAGGAAACAGTCTCCCTATGAAATCATACATTTTCATCCCTCAACAAACTAGGTCTTTTTGATTTTATTATACCTAAAAATATTATCTGGAACAGAACAACCAGAACATACAAGAGCCAAAACAAGGCTTTTGTCGTGACAATCGCTTTTGAAAAAAATACTGATGAAGCTATCAAAAAGGTTATCGCTAAAGAAGGCATTATTATCACTAAAAGCATATAAAATAAAGCAAGTGAATTAAGCGAAGCTCCATATTCCTGTATCTGATCAACCTGTTCTCCTGAAAGCATCTCTATAAGATCTTTCAAAACAACAGATATATCTGCCCCTGTCTTTACCCCATTTATTATCTGCCATAATACTGTCCTGAAAAAAGCAGAAGGTGTGTTTGTAGCTGATTCCTCTAAAGCTTTTACTTCAGAAATGCCTGAGTTTATCTGTTTTACCATACGTTTGAATTCCTTGCTTACCTCTCCAAAATCCTGTCCCGCCACATTTACCATCACAGTGAACAAAGGTATGTTGGACTTTACCTGCACATACATATTTCTCAACACTATCAACAAATCCTTTTCAATATTTTTCACTCTTCTGTTTGTGATGAATCTAGGATAGTTCAATATCCTTAAAAAATTAAGAAATATCAGAAAAAAGGAAGATAATACAGAAAGAAAGATATAATTCTTATGCCCAAAATATTCAAACAATCCTGCAAAAAGCAAAAACAACAAGATAAACAAGATAAAAGACGAAGCAAGAGAATAAGAGATATAATCTATCTTATTTATCCTTATTTCTGATTGTTTAAGGTCCAGTTCAAGAGAATTGAAGCTTCCTTCTATCTTTTCACTTATGCCTAAAAATAAATGACTAAACCTTTTCAATATCCTTTCAGGCAAAAGAAAAAAATTTAATCTGTTCATTTTAGTGTATTCGGATCTTTGTTTGCGTTGACAAATTTCATAAGAGCATCATGATTAAGATAATACTCCTTGACTATCTTTCCTACCTCGTTAACGCCCTTTACATTTTTATTGACCATCCATTTTATTATCTTCTGTTTATCCTTTATCTCTTTTTCAAGCCTTTTTACAGTCATCCCTGTATGTTTTGACAATTCCTTGAATAACCTTGAGCTTTTATGCATCAATCTTTGTTTCTTTGTCTTTGGATCCCACTCGTAAAGTATGTTCGGCTCTATATAAGCATCATTTCCTCCTTTTACCATAAACTCTCCTATCTGGTGCATAACCCTTTTACCTGTCTTCCTGTCCCTGAACATTACAACGTTAAGGTTCAAAGATTCAAGCAAAAGTTCAGGCAACTCTATTGGAGGATTGATAAGCCTTCTTACTGTCTGCTGAACAGAGTCTGCATGTATTGTAGCATAAACACTATGTCCTGTATTCATACCCTCGAACAGGACCTCAGCTTCCCTTTTTCTTCTCATTTCTCCCACTATCAGCCTATCCGGACGCATACGTAAAGAGTTTATCAACAGATCAAGCATAGACACAGAACCTTTTCCTTCTGTGTTCTCTATCCTTGCGGTCAAAGGAACCCAATGCAAGAATTCAGGGAGTTGTATCTCCCTTGTATCTTCTATACTTATGATACGTTGTGCAGGAGGAAAAAAAGCGCTAAGAACATTGAGCATAGAGGTCTTTCCTGCTGCTGTTCCTCCACTGATAAGTATATTCATTTCATACTGGATAGCAGTCCAGAGTAATGCAAATATATAAGGGCTGCATGTCCCATTCTTGACAAACTCAACAACAGTCCACGGGTCTCTTGCAAATTTTCTTATAGTTATAAGGTTGCCTTTGTTTGATACAGGATACAATACAGCATTAGCCCTGTCTCCTGATACCAAATGAGCATCAAGCAAAGGATTCATAGTATTTATCTGTCTTCCTACCCTTCTTGCAATTATATTTGAAAAATTAAGTATACTTGATTCTTGAGGTATATTCACATTGGTCTGAAGCCATTTGTATTTCTTATGATAAACATACAAAGGCTCTTTAGATGAATTAACTACAATCTCTTCAAGATGTTCATCTCCCAACAACAACTCGAGTTTACCAAGCCCAAGCATCTCGTGTATAAGATATCCTACTATATACTTTCTAGTTTTGATTGAAACATGGGGAAGCTTTTTTTCAATTAATTCGTTCGCTTTCTGCCTGAACCTATTCTTGATAACAGCTATCGCCTTAGAATCAAGTATCTCAAAACTGCTCAGTTTTACATGATGTACAAGCTCGTCCCTTATCTCGTCGATAAAAGCTTTTGTTGCTGGCTTAAACTCCTTTAACTGAAGATTATAATTTAATGCGTGTCCTTTTCCGCCTAATATCTTTACCTTCACATCAACATCATCAATATTAACCTTATACTCTTCGACAACATTCATCTTTTCTTCCTCAATTTAGGACTTCCTATCAATGGATAATGCAAAGTGATCAATCCTTTCTGCTCTAAAATTCTTGCCCAATATTCTACCAATGATTTAGGCACTTCAAAAGCTTTTGCAACCTGCCTTACACTTATTTTCTCTCTTTCGTTCACTTCCTCCAATAATTTATCGAGTTCAGTTTCATATGCTCCAAGATGAGAAAGATCTATCTTAATAACCTTAGATCTCTTTTTTTTTGCGTGTTTAGGTTTTTTGTATTGACTGTTGAAATTTTTAGATGGTTTAGATGATTTTTTGCTTTTGCGATTAGATAAACGTTTCCCAGAACGTTTTTTTGTCTCTTTTTCAGAAGCTTTTGATTTTTTTCCCTTGTTCTTGTTAAAACTTTTTTTGACCTTTTTCCGGGATTTATTTATTAGCTTTTTAGTTTCCTTTCTTGATTTAGTAATTGATTTTTTAGAACTTGGTTTAGGTTTTCTTTTTAGAGAAACTTTTGTAGGTTTTTTTGATTTTCGCATATTATCTTTCTTTTTATGACTAGCATTATGCTTTCTACTTTTAGTTGCACCCCTTTTTTTCATTACTATCCCTCTATTCAAAAATACTAAACAACTAAGCTTTTTAAATGTGTGTTTTAATTTTAAAATGGTTACAATTCTTTTTATACTAATCTATAAGATTTATAATATATGTTGAAAAAGTCTCAGTCAAGCATGGAATATCTGTTATTAGTAGGGATAGCGATGGCACTGATAATACCATTGACCATCATATACATATCGTATTCTGCCACAGCAGAAGATACTATTATTTCAGAACACATAAATAAGATAGGTACTACAATAGTGAACTCAGCACAAGAAGTTTACTACCACGGAAAACCTTCAAAAACAACATTAGAGATAAACTTTCCTAAAAACATAGATAATATAATAATATCGAAGAACGAGATAAACTTTAGGATAAAAACAGACGCAGGAATCAGCGACATGGAATTCTTTTCTGAAGCCAATCTCCAGGGCAGCATCGACGAAAAAGAAGGTATGCATATAATCAGCATAGAATCTAGAGGAGACTATGTATGGATAAGCGGTTAAAAAAAGCTCAGATCTCTATGGAATTCATGATGTTGATAGCGGTAGGATTCTTAATTCTTATAACTTTCTCAACATTCACCTATAGCCAGTTCAAAGACATAGAACAAAAAAAGCAATATAAAGCATTACAGGATTTTTCATATAATATTTACCAGGAGATAAATATAGCAAGAAATTCAAAACAAGGATATACAAGATATTTTAGAATACCTGAAAAGATAGACAATCACGAATATAATTTTATAGTAATCTCAGAATATTTGATAGTTACCCTAGATAATAATCTTGAACAGGAAATCAAACTGGCAGGATTCACAGGAGAGCTAGAAAAAGGGATAAACAAGATAGAGAAAAAAAATGGAAAAGTCATCATTAATCAATAAGAAAGCACAGGTTTTTTACATCGATTTCATGATAGGATTGATGCTCTTTACATTAGTTGCAGCAATATTTTTCTATAATTATGATTCAGGCCTGAAATCAGTAAACATAATTGAGAACGAAGCAATAAGACTATCTGAAATGTTGATGGATACAGGTTATCCTGAACATTGGAATACAGAAAACATAGAACAGATAGGAATACTGGATAATGAGATTAACAAAACAAAATTAAAGTACTTAAAAAATATTAAATACAACAGATTAAAAAACATCACTAACATGAAATTTGATTTCTACATATATCTATCAAAAGATAATGAAACTGAAAAGATAAATGGAATAGAGGATTATGATGAAACCACAGAGCTGGTTAAGATTGAAAGGATAGGCATATTAGATAAGGATCTGATCAACATAGGGGTGTATGTCTGGAAATGAAAAAAGCCCAGTTTTTCACAGCAGACGGAATCTTTGCACTTACATTGATAATGATAAGTATAACAGCATTAACAAGCTTCAATATACATGAGAATCCAAAATCTCAACTTGAATTCTACTCACAGGATATGATAAACAGCTTGTCTATGATGAAAATAAACGAGACAAACAATGAGTATATAAACAAACTTATAGAGGATAAGATAATTACCGAAACAGATAATTCTGTATTGGAACAGACAGTAATATTTTGGTCTACAAATAGAGAAAATATCGCGAAAAACATTTTTAAGAACATCTCAAAAAACATCATACCTCCGCAGATGGATTATGGATTTTTTTTAGAAGAGGAAAAGATATATTCTACATCTGAAAAAACCCCAAAACAACTTATCTCAGGAACAAGACATATAACCGGAATAATGAAAAACAAAAGCATAAAAGGTTATATCGCAAGATCTTCTATGACAGAGATAAAGGATTATACACAAAACAAGAGAGAATATTTTGGAGGATACATAGGCAATGGAAACATAACATTCAATATAAGAATTCCTATGAATGCAGATACTATAAAATCAGCAGATTTTGAATTTGATACTGATCAAGATTTTGAACTGTACATAAACAAATATCTTGCCAAAGAGTGTGAAAAAGAAGATTTTTACTACCAGGTTCCAGAAGACAAACTAGATTTAATAACAAAAGGAAACAACACCATAGAAATTAAATTCCAGAATAAAGGATACATCGCAGGAGGGTTTTTCCAGATAAGCTACAATGTTTCAGACATATTTTTCAAACCAGATACTGAGACAAAACAATATTTCAAAGGCATCAAAGGCTTCATAAATTATTATTCAGGCATAAATACAAAAGATATCAAAGGGATGAATATCAAACTCCATATAAACAGCACATATGACACATATCTGAGAATAGGAAATAAGACAGTATATGAAGATAATCCAAAAGGAGAAAAAACAATAATAATAGATGATAACGAACTGCAAACCATATTTAACTATGAAGATATCAGCTACACTACATTGCCTATAAGATTAAGCATAAAGAACATCACAACACAAGATCAGGAATTTGCTGATGTTATCCTGGCAAGCGACCTCTCAGGCAGTATGGAATATTGTATAAACGAACCAGACGATTATATGACAAATTGGAGATGGCAGCAGCATTTCAATTATCCTGATAAAGCAGGACAAGATGCATGCGGATATAAATGGATAAGGACAGGAAAATGCAGAGATGAAGCAGAGAGAAGGATAGACGTTGCTAAAAAAGCTTCCACTGATTTTATAGATAACATACTCGAAAATGAAAACAACAACATAGGATTGGTAGAATATAGCGCAGAATATCCTTACTATTCAAGCTATGTAGAACAACCTTGTGGCCAGGATATCGTAGAATTTCCTGAAGGAATAGTAGGAGAGATTCATCTTACCAATAACATAAATACACTAAAAGAACACATAAATAATATGGACTCTTGGTACGGAACTTGTATATGCTGCGGAATAATAAGAGCCATGGAAAATATAGGATCAAGCACAAACAAAAGGTTTATTGTCGTTATGAGTGATGGAGAAGCAAACATAAGATGCTATGGAGGAAGCGGAAACGGAAAGACAGATGCGATAAGAGCTGCACAAGAAGCATGCGATGAAGACATAAGCGTCTACACAGTAGGATTTGGAGAAAGTGCAGACGCATCTACATTAAGCCAGATGGCATGTAATGAAGGCAAGTATTTTGACGCGAGCAATGCTTCACAATTAAGCGAAATATATGAGTCTATAGCAGAAAGCATAGCAAATATCAGTTATAATAAACAAACAATCCAGACAAACTTCAGTTATGAACCAACAGCATTATATCCTGATTCATACATAGAGATAATAAATCAAGAAGAAAAAAATCCAGAAGGAATACTATTCAACATAGAAACGCCTCCTTTCAGCTCTAATTCCAGTATATACATACCCGAAGAAATGGATATAACACAGCTAACTTTAACATCATATTCAAAAGACTATTGGACAAAAACTGCTAACATAAAAAACTCAAACTATGACATAGATACTTATGACATTGACACATATAATTTACCTTATTCAGAACTAGGCGATCCATTCCATATAAACATACCTACAAAATATATAGAAAAAGAAGAAGATAACCAGATTACACTTAATATAGGCACATCATCAAAAAACAAGATTCCGGAAAAAAGCAGATTAATCTATGACTTAATATATTATCCGCAGATAAGATATACTGAAGTTCTGCCAAAAAGCGAAGGATGTAGATGGCATCTGGAATTTGAAGATGGTGAAGAAACAGAAATAAAAATACCTAATGATTACAAAGGAGATAAAGACTGCTATTTCAAGGAAAAATCTTATGACAGAAAAGATGCAACAGATGTTGCAACATATGAATTTTTCAAAACATTAGATTTTGATGATGACGGATTGCTATATCTTAATATACAAAACTTGAACATAAACGTAAACCAGATAGATATAGGCAACATACCTTATCTGATAGGCCCTACTAAAGCAGAGGTTAGAATATGGCATTAAAAAATAAAAAAGCAATGTTTTTTACAGTAAGCACAATTTTACTGGTTTCACTCCTGCTAACAGCTTTTACATTAAACGAAGAAAAAGATAAAGATAGAGATCTTATCAAAAAAAGAGTCAATACAATGAACTACTTTATTGAAGATTTCGAAAGAGACATAGAAAGAGCATCTGAAATAATAGGTTCAAGAGCATTAACATCAATAACAGATAACATAGTAGAAAAAAGAGAATTCAGTGACAATGTCAATAAAGATTTTAAAGAACTGTTCATAAACAGCACATTAGACGGGCAAGAATCTCGGATGATGAACAATACCAATCTAGCACTATGGCTTAACAAAGTAAAAGAAAAAGCAGATTATATGAATATTATCTCAAATATAAGCATAATCTCTATAGATATATATCAAACCGATCCTTGGTTCGTTGAAATAAGATTAAAAGCAGATATAGAATTAAAAGACAAAAGTGATATTGCAGAATTCAGATACAATAAAACAATCAAAAGCAAAATAAGCATAAAAGGATTAGAAGATCCTTTATACTCTATTAATACGTTAGGCAAAGTTCCAAATATAATCAAAAAAAGCCCATACTCCAATTTTATTGAAAATAACAAAACAGAAAAACTATTGAATCATACACTAAGCCAACACTACATAGCATCAGATTTAGGGCCAAGCTATCTTGACAGGTTAGAAGGAAAAACAACTGCAAATGATAAGGGGATAGAAAGCCTAGTGAATATTGAGAATCTTGTAAATAATAACATAAATATTGAAGAAAAGTCAGTGGTAGATTACATATATTTCTCTGATCTAAACCCTAAATACTACAATATACAAGGATTACCTATATGGTTCAGACTTGACCAAGAACATATATCTATCTATGATTGCGAAGGATTGACTGAATAAGGTAGATATAAATAAACCATCATAATAAAAATAACATTAATTTGTCTTTATTGTTAATTCTATTTAACAAATTTCAACATGCAGCAAATCTATGATTTGTCAGCATATCCTCCACATAAAGGTTGAAGTATTACAGAATTGTCATTAAGACATATTTTTGGCACGCCAAAAGTAACAAAGCAATTTTTTAGCGTTGAAATTTTCGCACTAAAATGCAGGATATTTGAATATCACAGAAAATACAGCGAGCGAGATTGTCAATAATAAGAATAAAAGTCAATCATAGAATGTATCATTCATATATATTTGCTTACCGTAAGAATCTTTTATTGATTTAACTGCATTTAACTTTCCGTTATCAGATAAATTCCAATAAACAATAGAATAATGATCATCCTTTCCTATATGAAAAGATCTTTTGTTAGGAGGAAACATCAAAACAGCTTTCCTGTGCTTATCGATGTCTTGATTAATATACTCCACATGAATTTCCTTACCCACATATTTTGCTAATTCACAAACAACCTTATCATCAATATTCGAATCTTTAAATTCTGTCATAAAAAAACAAGAACAAAGCACAGGTTTAAAAATATTTAGCAAGTAGAATAGATAAAAAAATAAATAAAAACCTTTATATATCAGAAAACTCAAAAATAAAATGATGACAAGACAACCTATTGTTTCAGGAATGTTCTATGAAGATACTCAAAAATCATTAAATAGACAGATAGAAGAGTGTTTTGAAAAAGGTCCTGGGATGCCTGGCAAAAGATCACAAAAAAAAACATTGGGCATCATAGCTCCTCATGCTGGTTATGCTTATTCAGGAATATGCCAAGCATATGCATACAAAGAGATTGCAGAATCTAAAATGCCTGATGTTTTCATAATACTTGGCACCAACCATACCGGATTAGGCAATACAGCAACATTGACAGAAGACTGGAAAACACCTTTAGGCACAGTAAAATGTCATAAGAAGTTTGTCAATTATCTAACAAATAATTCTATACTCGAAGATAGACCTATGGCGCATCAAGAAGAGCACAGTATAGAAGTTCAGCTACCATTCCTGCAGTTTGCCTGCAAGGATAAACAAAGTAAAATAAGGATTGTTCCGATAAGCGTAAGCCATGACTGTCCTCATAAAGATCTGGCTTTTTCTTTAACAAAAGCTTTGAAAAAAACAAAATATGATGCAGCATTAATCGCATCATCTGATTTCACCCATTATGGACCTAATTATGGATATATACCATTTAATAAAGATATAAAAGAACACTTATATAATCTAGATAGAGAAGCCATAAGCTTTATCAACAAGCTTGATGACAAGAATTTTCTTAAATATGTCAAAGATAAACAAGCGACAATCTGCGGCAGTAAAGCTATTGCTGCGCTATTGGCTACAGCAAAAAGAATAGGCGCTGAAAAAGCTAAACTTTTGAACTATTATACATCAGGAGACATCACAAAAGATTATAAGAACGCTGTGGGTTATGCTAGTTTAAAAATAATATAAAATCAAACAATTAAAATATACTTCTTAAAAATAAAACATTAAAATTAATATAAAAACATTAAAAAAATAAAATAAAAAAAGAAGTCTATTTTTTATTCTTCCTTTTCTTTGGCTTGTTGTACCAATAATAAGCTGCTACACCGATTACAACCAACACAATCACTATAAACCAGCCTTTCATTCCTTCTTCTGTTACAGGAGCTTCGATTGGCTTGGTTTCAGGAGCAGCTTCTTCTTCCTCTTCAACCTCAACCTCTTCTTCAACTTCTTCTGTTGGCACAGTCTCTACAGGCTCTTCTGCTATCTTTTTAGACACTATCGCAAAATAGCTGAAACCAGGCGTAGTTGCTTCATAATAAACATAAGTGCCATCTTCATTGGTCAATTCTGTAGTCAGTTCATTCCACTTGCCATCACTGAACCTTAAAAGCCTTACGCTTTCTTTATTGTTACCGTTCAACCACGATTTCTTGATCTCAAAGCTTATCTTTGCTGATTTGATATTGACATCATCAAGGTTAGTAGTATCAACTTCAAGATACTGGAATACAGGTTCAATAATCTCAACAGTTGTTTCTGGCTTTTCTGCCAAAGATGTTATCTCCATCCTTACATTTTGAGATTCTTCAGTTACAGTGAATACAACTTTCCTGAATGCTATATCATCGTTTGTTATACTCATCGAACTTGGAATAGAAGGCTTGATAACATTCCACATATGAGTCACAGATATTCCTTTTGCTGTTGATAGTGTGCTTAACCCGCCTGTTGTTCCGCCAGTGGTTGAAGTTTCTTCATCATCTTCTTGTACCACTACAGCTTTCTTACCTATGAAAAATGTACTGTATTCATCGGTTTCAAAATAGAATCTCTTATACTCATTACCGTTCTTTGTTACTGTATCAACAAATGTTGCTGCACCTATTTCTTCTACTCCACTTCCATGATCTACATAAACATACAGATTAGAGTATGGAGAAGTTATGCTCAAATCATCCAATGTAGTTGTCAAAATAGTAAAATAAACTCTTGATGTTGCTGGCGTATCTGTTGTGATATTTAAAGTGTGTATTGTTTCCTCTAATTGCGTCGTTGTACTTGGAGCATTAGCAACACTTTGTGGAACTGAAACCACTACATTAACACTATCATTCAATCCTGTAATCACATCCAATACTGTAGCAAAATCTGTTGCTGAAAAATCAACCTCACCAGATGCGTCTGCATTTGTTGTAGTCGATACTCCTGTGTTATTTATCACCACATAGATTGTTGATGTATTGCTATTGCTAAAGTAGTCTGTTGCTACAGCTTCTATACTATAATTACCGTCTTTTGCTGCAAAAGTATCTAATGTAAATGTATATGGCGATGTTGTATCTGTAAATGTTTTATAAGCAGTTGTGCTTCCTACTTTAGTTACAGTGAAAACAACATTTTCAACACCAATTCCAGTTTGATCGTCTGCTGTTGCTGTTATTGTATCTGTTGCGTTAATCTCTGAACCTGCTGTAGGAGCTGTAACAGTTGTTAAAGGCGCATCTGCATCAATAACATAAGTATAGTTTTGATTTACCAATCCTGCTGTATTGTTCGCATACACATACAGATTAAACAATCCTGTGCCAGATATTGTAACTGATGCTGAAGTTCCAGAAATATTCGTTTCTGATCCACCAGTATAATTATACCAACCGGTTGCATTATCGCCATCGATAGTAATCGTAACTGTGCTTCCGCTTTCTACAACAGTTCCATTAGCCTTATTTACACTGATTGAAGCTACTGTACCGTTTGTAGTTATCTGAGAATTTGCATCACTTACAGTATTTCCTGCTTCATCACTTACTGTGATTGTCAAATTATATGTTCCTGCTATTGCTGGAGCTGTTACTGTTCCAGAATATTTTCCGTTCGAATAATCTAAAGTTCCAGTTGAACCATTTATCTCATAATCAGCTGTTGAAGCTAATCCTGACAAAAGATCTGAACTAGTTACATCAACTACAACACTTCCGCCCAATCCCACAGTATCTGAGCTTAATGTTATCGAAGGCGCAACAGGAGCTGTTCCATCATAGTAGAAATCTTTCTGTTTGATTGTCTCAGTGTTTGTCGCATTGTCAACTGACCTATAATATATAATATTGTCAGTCAAATTGTTTGACAATACAAAGCTTCCTTCAACAGTTATCCATGAGCCGGATGTTGAATTTCTCCATTGTGTATAATTGACACCTGAATTTACATCTGTTGCTGTTATAGTGATATTTACAGGAGTATTAACCCAAGTTGTTTCTGCATCAGTATTATTATATGTCAATGTTGTGCTTGGCTTTACTGTATCTATCTTGATTACTCTTGAGCTGGTTCCAACATTTCCTGCTAAATCTGTACAAGCCACTGTCCAAGTATATGTTGAACCGCTTGATAAGCTAGCACCTGTTACATATACTTGTTTTTGAGTATCATTGTTAACTGTACTAGTGAAATCTACTGAGTTTATGGATAAAGTACAGCTTGCATTATCACTATATGCATCAACAAATGAGTAATTCAATTTTGGTGTTGTCACCTTTCTCCAAGTATTATTTCCTGGATATGTTAAATTCATTGTTGGAGCTGTTGTATCAACTGTTATAGTAGTAGTTTCTGTTGAATTAATGTTTCCAGCTGCATCAGTTGCCGTGATGCCTAGAGTACATTCTCCGTCTGGAGCGCAGCCTAAAGCCGCCATAGTCGTTGTAACTTGATAATAATCTCCTGATTGGCTCATCGCTGTTCCGTTTACTGTAACACTAGCAACACTTGCATCTGTTATGTTGGCTCTTACAACTACTGAAGTGGTGTTCATAACCATATTATCAGCATCAACAACTGAAAAACTTGTAACTCTTGGTGCTATATCATCAACAGTTACAGTAACACTCTCTGTATCATTTACATTTCCTACTGTATCTGATGCTGAAACAAAGAATGTGCATGTTCCTTCAATATCTTCACATCCGAAATCAGATGTTGAGTTTATCGTATAAAATATTCCACCGTTTACCATATCACCAGTCATATTTGTTCCGTTCAAGGTGACGCTTACCAAAGACGTATCATTGACAAATGCTGAAAAATTGATAAGGTCTGTGCTTTTTACATAAGTTTCATTTGCTAAAACTGTATGTACTATAGGCATGCTTGCATCAACATCGATATAGATAACTTCTGTATTATTTACATTATTAACAGTATCATATGCTATTATTGTAACAGAATGGTTGTCTGTTGTACTTATACCCAAAGCACCAGCAGTTGTTGCAACGCTATAAGTATCTCCTGTTGGAGTCATCGCAACAGGTGCATTTGAACCATATTTTATGCTTACGTTCTTTATACCTAAAAAATTATCAGTTACATTCGCATAAACCAATATAGATTTAGTTAATCCAACTGTTGAATCATTATAACCTTGAGCAAATACAAGCGACGCTTGTCTATCAACATTCAATGTTCTTGTAGCTGATGTTGCAGTATTGCCTGCTTGATCCCAGCATGTAAAGTTCCAAAGATTAACTCCTGTCGGAACAGTTTGATCACCTGTGGATACAATCGAACCGTTTGTAAAACCTGAACCTATATGATTAATATTTCCTGCTACACTTATATTACAACTAATATTGGGCGCGACATTGTTGTCTGTAACTATCGCTGACCAATTCATTGTCAATGAAGAAGTATTGTAATTATCTATAGGTAGATTTGGAACAACACTCGGCGCAATAGTGTCATTAACGCCAACAGTGATGATTCCTGAATTTGCTTCTAATCCAGCAGTATCATTCACCCACATATACAATGATAAGGTTGAACCTGCCTGGTTATTATTAGTTGTATATGATAGATTGACTAAATTATTTGAACCTACTGAATAGGTCATATTCGCCATTTGACCATTAACATATAAAATTGCAACATCAATCTGATTTATTCCATATGTCCAGTTTGCCCAGTAATGGATTTTATCACCTTGGTTAACAGTTGATGATTGTGTCTCGTTTAGATTCACTATAGGAGCGCTGCTGTCAACAGTGAATTCATTGGTTGGTGTTATATTCGAATTTCCATCACTATCAACACAGACAACATACCATTCGTGATCGTCATTATCTTCTACTGTTTTTGCAAATGCACCATATTGCATTGTAGTAGTTGCAGCAACTGTTTGAGATTCATTATATCCCATATCTAAGTATAAGGAGCAATTTAGATTACCTGCGACATTATCTGAATAGCTATAGTTGAAAGTTATACTCGTGCTTGATTTAGAGCTTTGATTTGCAGGATTTATGAGAACAACATCAGGCTTAACATCATCTCTAAAATAGACATAAGCGTTTGTTGTAGTATTTAAATTACCTAAAGTATCATTTGCCCTTATATTGAAAGTAATGTTTTGTTTGACAAAGCTTGAAGCAGGTGTAAATGTAAAATTTGTCAGGTTCCAATTCATATCTGACATAGAAATATCCTTAGTCTCATTATCTGTATCATTAACTATCAATACTGCTGAATCGAGGAATGTATCTGTCCAATTTGCCCAGATATTTACGTTGTCGGAAATATTTACGATTGAACCACTTACCTGTATCTGGTCATATCTTGGCGCTTTTGTATCTATATCAAACTCATAGACTGAAGTTACATTTGATACAGATCTATTGTTAGTACAGTTAATATACCAATTGTATCCTCCATCCAAAAGGGCTGTTTTTACAAAAGTCACAGTATCGCCAGAATCAACAGTCGTATTTGTTGTGTTTAAGGAAGGAGAAGTACCATAACCAAGATAAAATGCGCAAGACATATCTTCTTCAAAATCTTCTGTAACATCGTCTTGTACTGTAAATGTAAAATTTATATTTTGTGTCGCATATTCTGTATCATTCTGAGGAGAAGCTACATTAGTGAATAGAGGGTAAAAGGATCTGTTTATTGTAAGATTTCCATGATTTGATGAAGTCACATTAGCTAAGTTTGTTAAAAGGAAAGCATAACCCAAAGCAAGATTAGATTCATTATATGAATAAATTCTTATAATATCTGCATTTGTTGCACCATCATCGGTCATATACGAACCAGTAAATCTACCTAATGATGCAGGATTCGCACTTGTAACTTTCCATTGCTGTCTTGTACCAGAATATCCTGCAGCAGTATTATATACAGAAACATTCATTGTCGGTATTCCTATTCCTATCGGACTTTTGACATATCCATCATAGTTGATAGGTACTGCTGAAACTAAAACAGAACTTAAAATTAACATAGTAAATAATAATATTGCTTTCCTCATATTCAAACCCTCCCTTTATAATGTTTTAACATTATTAAATAAAGATTAAATCGCGTACCATTTATAAATGTTGTTATTTGTTGTATGTCTTTTTATCGATAATATATCAGCCCGATATAAGTAACTAAGATAATTTTCTATAAGAAAAAAATAATATCAAAAAAATAAATCCAAACAAAATAAAATATTTTATATTTAAACAATAACCTACATCTTGTTCTTTATTTATATTTTCATAATTATTAGATATTTCTAAATTATTATCTGTCTTATTTTCAGTAACTGAAATAACAGCATCTTTTATATTTTTTTTCATAGATTCTTTTTCATCTTTATCCTGTAAAATATCTTTATCATCCAAAAAAAGTGCAGGAACAGGAATCAAATCAACAATCTCACCATCAGATTCTTTAACAACACCAACAAGATCCAGAGTAATATTGTGTTCATTTCCGTCAAGATTAAATTTTTCTATGAAGATGTTGCCTGCATAATCTAACTTTATCTCTATCACATCATTTCCCTTGGCTCCATCTATCTCATAAAAAAATACTGCGTATTTTCCAACATACATTCCGCCGCAATTAGTTTTTCCAGATATAGGATGACCTGTATAATCTTCAGACAGATCAGTGAAAGCCATATCTATACAGCCAACAGGATTGCCCTCTATATCCTTAACATATCCAAAAACACCCAAAGGTTCAGCTAAACAAGGCAGTACAGAAATAAAAAAAATTAATATCAAACAAAAAATAGATCTTATTCTCATCTTCCTTAACCAGGATAATAGTAAAAACTATAACTTTGATTAGCCTGCATCCAATAAGCGTTACCCGGAGTTATTGTTGACAATCCTCCGCCATCTGACCAGTATTTCTTGGTTGCATTCTCTATTATCCATTGTGCGTTGTTGCCGTATCTATCATTAATCCATTGCTGACTATCAGAAGGATTTACAACAACAGGGTTTGTAACAGTATCCCCTGTGTTCCATCTAGGCAAACTAGCTGACTTGACACTGAATACTCCTATCATATCCCATCCGCTGTTGAAAGACCTGCTGTAGTTTACAGAATTCACTTCACCTATAAAGGTCATCGTAGCGCTTTGGTTGAACTGCATCCAGTAACCTTGTACAGGATTAAGGTTACTTAGTCCTCCTCCGTCTGACCAATATTTCTTGGTTGCATTCTCTATTATCCTCTGAGCATTATTTCCATATCTGTCGTTTATCCACTTTATAGAATCTTCTGGCTCAACATTGACTGGATTCTCCAATGTATCCTCAGTGTTCCATCTAGGCAGCTGCCAATTGCTCATATTAAGAGGGAATGACACCATTTGCCATCCGCTGCTGAAAGTTTTCTCATATTTACCTACAGTCATATTATTCTTATCATCAAGACTTCCTGAAGCAGCTCTTACAACATAATACCTTTTTGTATAGTTTATTGCGTTTGTATCAACCCACATTGTGGAGGAAGAAGCAGTCGTATCATAAACATCATTAAAATCAAAGCTCTCCGGATCTGTAGAAACAAATATCCTATATTCTTGAATACTTGAATTTGAAGGGTTCCAATCCAATACAACTGAATTATTCTCATCCAAACTTATAGTCAGATTAGATATAGGGTTTATTTCAAAAATACTATTATTAACCTCAAAGTCAGCATCAGAAGCATCGCTTACTAAACTTGTTCCGTCATATACTGTCGCATTTATTCTATATGTTGTGATGTTTGCTAAGCTTGATACGTTCCAGCTATATGAATAAGTTACATTATTGCTTGTTGTGCCATTGTCTATAATATACCAGTTTACTCCAGAATTATTAGAGTTATAGAATGTTACATACTGCACATCTCCATCAACATCAGTAACATCAGCACGTATGTTGTTTCCTGCACCAAACAAAGTATTTCCTCCGTTTGGATACACAACATCTATTTGAGGTACATCATCTACAGGAGTTATTGTAACATTGATATCATCATATACATAGTATTCCCCATCATAAGCAGAGAAATTCAAAGTAACAACACCATTCCAATTTGCTGCTGCAGTTATATTGATCATTCCACTATTGAACTCAACTGAAACATCAGTATCAGAAGACGTATAATTATATATCAAATTTATATCATCAATATCATTGAAATAATTATCTAAGTCAAGAGTATCGTTATATGTATCTTCTGCAAAAGTTACATCAGGAACATTGCTTGCAACATAAGGAGCATCATTGACAGCAACAATAGTAACATTAAATTTATCTATCACGGTATATTGGCCATCAGATGCAGTAACATTAACTAAAACAACACCACTATAATTGCCTGAAGCAGTCAACCTCAAATAATTGCCATTTTGATCTGCACCAACATTTCCATTATCGGTTGCAAAATTATATACTAAACTTACATTATCAACATCATCAAATACAGTTGTCAAATCAACAACACTTGAATTAACTGAATCTTCATCCATACTCATGTCATCTATAGGATTCGCAATATAAGGAGCATCATTGACAGGAGTAACTGTTAAAACAAAAGTGTCTGTTACGCTATACTCACCGTCTGATGCAGTTACATTAACTTCAACATCTCCAGTAAAATTATTTGAAGCAGTCAATCTCAATTGATCATTGTTTTGATCTGCAACAACATCTGTTTCATTATCTGCAAAGCTATAAACCAAAGTCGCATTATCGACGTCACCAAAAACTAAGGTTAAGTTAGCAGCACTATTATTAATAGTATCTTCTGCCAAAGCCATATCAGAGATTGCATTCGCAACATAAGGAGCATCATTAACAGCAACAACAGTAATATTAAACTCATCCGTAACGCTATACTCGCCATCGCTCGCATTTACAGTTACTGTAACAACACCACTATAATTGCCTGAAGCAGTCAACCTCAAATAATTGCCATTCTGATCTGCACCAACATTTCCATTATCGGTTGCAAAGCTATAAACTAAACTTACATTATCTACATCATCAAATACATTTGTCAGATCAACTACACTTGAATTAACTGAATCTTCATCCATGCTCATGTCATCGATTGCATTTGCAATATAAGGAGCATCATTTACAGGAGTTACATTGATCAAAAACGTATCGTTTGAATATCCGCCAAACTCATCAGTTACTTTAACTGTACAGCTTGCTTGTCCGCTCCAATTTGCTGCAGGCATTAAAGTAATATTATCATTATTAATACCACAATCCACTTCACTGACATTTTCAGTCAGTATAGAATATGTAAAATTCTCATCATCAGTATCTGTAGTATATTGAACTGCATCAAACTCAGAATAACTATCTTCAGCAATTACCTTTTCAGGAATTGCCAATACAGGTGCATTGTTCAAAATAGTTATATTAAACTTAGGCGTTATGTTTACCTCGTTGTCGTGCTTGTATCTTGTAAAGAACACATAAGTTTGTCCTCTTGTGCCTGTTGCATTTATAGTCCATGATTGATTGCAGCTTTCACCTGCTTTAAGTTCAGTCAAACAACTTAAATTTGCACTATATACAGGATTCTGCGTCAAAGAATAGAACGGTGTTGCTCCAGGAGTCATAGAAACATCTCCCTTGCTGTCTTGGACAGCTTCAAGCACATCTATCCTTTTCCTTGTTATTCCGCTTGTTGCATCGTATACATCTACACCAGTAATCTTAAATTTATCTTCAATCTCTTGAGGAGTAATATTAATTCCTTCACTCTCCCTGTAGTATTGATGCAACAATGCAGCAGCTCCAGCAACATGCGGTGTTGCCATAGATGTTCCTGATTTACTTGTAAAACCGCCACCAGGATACTTTGTTGAAGTAATACTTGACCCAGGCGCATATATATCCAAAGGCATACCAACATTACTAAATGAAGATATTGCATCAGCTTTTGTTGTTGAACCTACAGCAGTCGCATTCTGCACACAAGCAGGAGCACTTATTCCATCATGATATCCATCATTTCCACTTGCAGCCACAACCATTATTCCTTGACCAACTGCAGTATTGATTATACTAGTTCTTGGATCGCTGTCGCAATAAGAATTATACTTTCCTCCTCCTAAACTCATGCTAATAACAGAAATATTATATTTAGTAGCATTTGCAACACACCATTCAATTCCAGATAATATATCTGATGACGAGCAAGAACCACCTGAATCGCATGCTTTCATAGCAATAATATTTGCACCAGGTGCTACACCAGTATATACTGAATTGGTGCTTGCAACTATTCCAGCGCAATGAGTTCCATGACCTTGACCAGTTACTATGTCATTATGATCATCCATAGGATTAGCATCATCATTATAAAAATCATATCCTCCCAATACTTTACATCCTGCTCCAAAGCATCCGCCTAGATCAGCATGATTATAATCAACTCCAGTATCTATCACACAAACTGTTTCACCACTGCCAGTTATGTTGTTTCCATTATACTGCAAGTTCCAAACCTCGTCTGCTTCAATCAGCGGAACAGACTCATGAAGCAATATTTTTTCAATCTTATCATAATGCACTGATTTAACATCAGGATTATTCTTTAGTTTTTCATAAGCTGATTTAGTTACTTTACCAGAGAATGCATTTGTCAATCCATACTTTCTCTTAAGATTAAACTCTTTCTCTTCTGATTTAATGGTCCAGAACAAGAATTTAGTTTTCTTATCCTCTGTTGACAATGTTGAAAGCACTTTATCCTGCTGCTGTTTTATCATCTCTTTTTTATTCTCCCATGACTGTCCTTTAATATCTAAAGAAGATAATTGACCTTTTGATTCAACAGTCTCAATATCCTCATCTTTCAATACAACTATCACAGGAACTTCTCCCTGTTCGTCAAGCATCTCTTCTACGCTTTTTTCTTCTGGCGCGTATGTATTTTTTTGTTTTGAAATTACAGCATCCGATTCTATTTTATCCACTTTACTTTGTTTTTTATTTTGATCAACAAACAAAGAATATTGCTCTGATTCTTGAACTAGACTTTCAACCACAGGATCAACATACACTGGCTTAGGATCCAATGTCGCAGTTATGTCTTGACATTCTCCTCCAGTACAAGTTACACCTGTTGAAATATTTGTAAGGTTATATTTCAACATATTAATACTATCTGTTGGTTCAATAAGATAAGTAGATAATTTACCCCATTCAATCCCCCAAGATTCAGTATAATTTGTTGAAGTACCATCAGAAGCAGTACACTCCACTATAATATTCCATTCTCCCGAATCATCAACATCTATATCACCCATGTCATACTCATAAAAGTCTGTTGTGTTTGATGTGTATTGCTCTTCTGTAAAGAAATAATTATTATCATCAACATTTAATAGACTAAAAGTCACATTCTTGATTCCAGCAGGATATGTACAATTAGCTTTTACGCTTGAAAAGTTAGTCCCATATAAAATATTACTGCATGATGTCCAGCCAGTCCCATTATGACACAACATATTATTTATACTAGGTCCATAGGTTGCAGATATATCATAAGTTCCTCCTGAAGCTCCAGTATCATAATCCCTTACTTTAAGATAATGCAATCCTGATTCGTTTGCAGTCCATTCTATTTTTGAACTTATTATGATACCTGAATCAACATCATCATTATATGCAAACAAGTTTCCATTAGGACCATACAAGAACATATAAGTATCAGCACCATTAGCTAAATTACCAGTCTCAATCACATAACTAGCTCCCGCACTCATATTAATCTCAACCCAATCTTCATCACCAGCAGGATAAAAGTTATGGCTTTGCGCTGTGCCATTTGGTACTAAAACATTCGCCTGCCAAGCATAATCATCATATTCATAACTATCATAACTACCTACATTAGATATGGCTGATGAATTCACCTTAACTGAATAGGTTGCATTATTATAAGAGTTTCCTGATGACCAATAATCATCAACCAAAACATAATATGTCTTATTCTCCTCTTCCTTAAATCTTAAAATAGAACCATACCCTGGTCCAGAATCGTCATCATAAGTCAGATATGTCTGCCCATCAGAATCATACAATAACAACATTGTATCTGCTCCTCCGCTTAGATTATATGTTTCAATTGTATATTCATTATGTGCAGTCGTATTGAACTTAAACCAATCGCTGTCATTTACTGGATTAAAAGTATGATGTTGCGGAACATTGTCTGTTGTTATCCAATTAGCTAAAGTGTAGTTATCATCAATTTCATAAAAATCTCTAGAATATGCATTAACAACAAAAGTAAAATTACTTGTTTCAGCCCAAGCATTGTTTGAGATATTGTTGACATCAAAGCAGTATACATTCCACATATAATTTCCATCAACTAAGTTCATATCAACACTCCAATTTCCCAAGTGTACATTACTTTCGTAAGGAGTCCAATTTCCTGAATTATTAATATACAAAGTGCAATTAGATTCTATGTTAACGCTATAATTTAAATTAAATGAACTTTCATTCAAAATCAAACCATTTGTCGGATATATCAAAGTTACATTTATAGGCTGCTGTCCAGAAGTAATCTCAATATCTTCATCGTCATATGCCATATCACCGCCTGTTGAATTCTCTATGTCAATCTCGTTTGTTGTATTTCCAGTTGCAAGTGTTGTAAAGTTTACGTAAAGCAATGCGCTATCTCCAACACTAAGGTTAAGCAGCCAGAATGCTTCACTGTCAGTATAATTAACTTCATCAAATACGCAATAGTCCGGACTTGCAGAAGCTGTGTAATTGATATGAGAAGAATTCCAAGAGTCTCTTATCTCAAATTCAGTAAAGTTAACTGTGCCTGTGTTGGTTACATTTATCATAAACACCGCTGTATCTCCAACAGTTAAAGGACCATTAAGCAAAGTTTTTGTTATTGTTGCGTTTTCAATCAATTCTTCTGGTGCTTCCTGAACAGTATATTGTGAAAAGGAAGTTATCGGCAATATAAGATTTCCAGTTCCAGGATCAAAACTAAATTGACCAGAAACATACACTTGTTGTACTGCTCCTCCACCAAACGCCTGTTTGATAACTTGCGGAGTATTGATGCCATATAATCCAGTGATATTATAGAATGTAAGCTCTGCATGTATTCCTGTTAAGTTAGGTTTATCATCATAGCTGCCATCATATTTAGAATCATTAACCCCGATAGTTCCGTTAATCAACATATTATCTACAGCAAAATCCATCAAACCCTGCATAGCACTCGGTCTTGGAATTGAAACATTATCTGTAAACACTATCTTGCTATGTCCTGGAATATCAAAAGTTAAATTATCGAAATCAAAGAAATTACCATTATGCGCCAAGTCGATGAAATCTGTTGAATCTCCAGTAAACCCACCCAAATCTGCAATAGTGCAATTATCAGGTTGATTAACTCCACATGATGGAGCATAAGTTGTATTAACTATAACAGCATTCCTTCCTTTTCCTGTAACATTATTTATTCCGTCAGTTGCTGTAAAGCTTACGTTTACTGGCGCAATTAACATGCCATCCAAAGAAACATCATTGCTCATATTTACTGTTCCAGATGCATTGAAAATACAATAATAAGATTCGCTAGTATTTGTAAATGAAAATAAATCTGCTGGAATATTGCTTTCTCCACCCGCTAAAGAGAAATCAGCTGTAACAGTCATATTAGAACAGTTACCATGCGTAGCGTTATATGTGAAATTAGCCAACATATACACAACATCTCCATCAGCTGAAAAATAATCAGGCATTTTGTTTAAATCAGGATTAACAGGACCTTCAAAAGGCGATGTTGCTGCACCTTCAAAATAATCGTTATGGTTTAAGCAAGGACTGCCTAAGCCTACTGTTGTGATGTTAGATGGAACAAGAGGAAGAGTTATAACAAGATCAGCATCATCATAAGCTATATCATCATCAGATGAATTTACAAGATCAACTCCATTAGTCGTATTGCCAACCTTATAGGTGGTGAAATTGACAAAAATTACTTTGGTGCTGCCAACACTAAGATTAAACATCCATTCAACTTCGCCTTCACTAAACCTCACATCATGTGGTGGTTGACTTGCCCAAGTGAAATTCATATAACTTATATTAAATCTATCAGTCAATTCATATCCAGTAAGATTAACATTACCTGTATTGGTAACATTAATCATAAACTGCGCAATACTGCCGTTAGCTACAGTACTATTCAAAACTGTCTTTGTTAATGTAGCATTTTCTATAAAAACAGTAGGATTCTGTCCCATTTCTGCTGCTAAAGGAAAATAATCTATATTGCCAGTATCTAAAACATAATTAGCATCACAATATCCGTCAAAATCATTGTCCGAACAAGTTACAGAAAAACCTCCTGATTCGTTCGCCCAAAAATTGCCTCCAAAAGCACTTTTTCCTATAATATTGGTATCTGCACTACTTGTAGTATTCCAATTATTTGGTTTCACTACAGAAAACAAACTTGTTACACCTGAAATATTTATAATATTGTTATATATTGTATTGTTCGCTGCATCAAGATCCATCCAAAAACCATAATTTGACGAACCCCAATCTGCAAAAGAAACTATAGTATTGTTAAAGATAATATTATCCTTATGCAATATATAGAAATTAATCCTATTATCTGTTAAGATGTTTTCATATATATAATTATGATACTGATTACCCACATAAGGATTAGTTATCCTCATCCCATAATAATTATTTAGGATTTCATTATCGTATATTGAAGTGTTTGTGGTACTTGACAAAGATATAGCATAGCCACCAGAATTAGTATTATTGTATATCTTATTATCACGTATTATTGTATTTGCAGAATTTGATACTGCAATTCCATCCTGTATTGAAAAGGATATATGGTTATCGATTATTTCGTTATCATCGCAATACCCATTTGAATAACCTATACCTATATTTCTTATAATATTCAGGCTAAGATTATTGTTTTTTATTATATTCTCATTACAAATATGATGATCTGATGTTCCTGTTATTAAAACACCATAACTATTGTTAAATGAAAAAACATTTTCCACCACGCACCTGCTTGCATTATGCAAATGTATACCTGCAACAGAACCAGTATTTGCACGCGTCAATGTCATTTGACTTATATTTACCTTATCTTCTTGAACATAAAAGATATCTGTTCCAGAAGACGCAGCACTTATTATTGTACCTGTCTTATTAACTCCATGAATTTCTATTTTTTTATCTACCCTTATATTTGCTAAATATACTCCTTCGGATATGTTAATCAAATCTCCTATATTTGCAGAATCTATTGCTGCCTGGATAGGATTTGTTAAATTAAGTATAAAATATCCTGTCTGATTAATATATCCTGTAGTATTGACAAGCAATACATCTGAAGCAGGTTCTATAATTTCAATACCCACATTACTCTCAGTTATTCCAAAACCAGTACTATTTTCAAAATCTACCTCATTAAATGTTGTGCCTGTTTTATAGGTTGTAAAATTCACATGAATTATTTCAGATTCACCAACACTTACGTTCAATACCCATTCAACTTCGCCTTCACTAAACCTCACATCATTTGGTGGTTGACTTGCCCAAGTGAAATTCATATAGCTTATATTAAATCTATCAGTCAATTCATATCCAGTAAGATTAACATTACCTGTATTGGTAACATTAATCATAAACTGCGCAATACTACCCACATCAACAGGACTATTCAAAGCAGTCTTTGTCAAAGAAGCGTTCTCTATGAAATGAGGAACACCAACAAGAATCTCCAGATTAGCTTCATCAGAATCAAAATCATATGTTTCGTTTTTCTCAAACTCAACCTCGTTGGTTGTGTTGCCTACTGCATAGGTTGTAAAGTTTACAATCAAAGATACGCTTTCTCCAACACTAATATTAACATCCCATTCAACCCTATTGCCCATAACATTTGGCAAAGATATACCTAAGTCTAAAGTTGAATAGCCTGTAAAGTTCATATAAGAAATATTATATTCATCACCAAGTTCTGCATTGGTAATATTAGCTGTGCCAGTATTAGTAATATTTATTATAAATTGAGCGATTGAACCATTATCTACTTGCGATAAAACTGCAGTTTTTGTTATTGTTGCGTTTTCTATATCCTCGCCTTCATCCAAAATACCAAATACAGGTCCAACTCCCGAAAAATGAGGAACTCTTATCCAAGCCATATTTAAGCTAGTATTGATATAACACTTTGCACTCTTGTTAACATCTGTACATTCTATCCCTTCAAAATAATCAGAAGAATAATCCAAGTAATCATCAATGTTAACATTTGTACCATTAGCAGAAACATTCCAGATAATATTCCAATTATCATCATAAAGATAATCTAGATTAAAACCCAACTCGCTTTCATTGAAAGTGTCATTATAAGGCATAGATATCAAGATGTGTTCATATATATCAGGACCCATACTTCCGAATCTCCATGCTTCTTCTAAAGAATCACCTGAACCTGAAGCAACAGCATCAGAATCAAATAAAGCTTCTAAAGCACCAGAAGTAAAAAGATCAGCTTCAACATACATTACAGACAAGCCTGTACTATTCCTCCCTACGACAATATTAGCCTCGCTAAGTCCCAAAGCACTATCTATATAATTAAAATCTGTCAATGTTTGTCTTGGTATCCTGGCACATGCATCTGCATCATAATCAGGCTTGCTGCACTCAGGAGAATCCTCTAAAAATTCTATAAATATATCATCTGTGCTTAAGCTTCCAGCAATATCTCCTGAAGTATAATTGGTTAAGTTTAACTCTATAGAGTCGCCGGGATTTAATGCAGCTATCTCTTCGCTTGAAATATCATATTCCTTGATAGAATATTTAGGAGAATATACTTTTATCTTAATATTTCCCCCTTCTAAAACAGGAACAGTAAATTTGCCATTATAAAATATTCTTTCACCCTGATAATCATATCCCGGAATCTCTACAGGTATAAAAAAATCAGTTAATTCTGAAGTATCATATTCAAATGAAGCTTCGATAAACAAAGTGTCTGTTACAGGTAATCCGCTTTCATCAACTAATGAAATATTTACTTCAGTGATGTTTGTTTGTTTTTGTGTAATGTTTCCGTTGCTTTCCCTATAACTATATTTTATCTGCCTATCTGCAGCATACCCTTGCATCTTATACAAATCAATAATCCCTATATCAAAAGTTGGCTGATTATAATTTATAGTATAATTCCTAAAAGCAGCGTATCTTCCTGAACTGTTTTCAGCTACAAAAAACAAGAATACATTTGCACCAGGAGAAACTTTTCCAGGTAGGCTAATGTTAAAGAAGCCAGTTGATGCATCATAAGTATCATTTGTATTTAATCCATTTCCTGTTGATTCAGAAGCACTATTGCTTGGATTAGGTCCAAGTATCTTTATCATAGCATCAGCTTCAAACGCGAAATTGTTTATATGGAAAGTATCAAAATTATCTCCATTAACATAGCCACTAACAAAGGTAAAAGATTGGGAATAGTTATATTGTAAATTAGTGACAGTATTAGGATTTAATTCAGAAGCAGAAATATCTCTTGAAAAAGGATCGGCTGCGCAAGGCTGAAGCCTTAAAGAATAATCTCTACCAGTAGGCACATATATTATACTGAAATTTATCGAAGTGTTCTCGTTTTCATCTCCAACTGTACCTTCTATCCCACCTACTCTGACTCCTGTTAATCCATCCTTAAGTGTATCCATAAAACATCTTGATTCGCCAGGAATCTCCATCAAACTAATATTTAATTTGGTGCCTTCTGTCATATGGAATTGTGCAGGAGAAACACCAACCAATTGTGATTTTAATAAAGACATAGGTGCTTTGCTTACAAATATATGCGTACCATTATCGAAATACACTTTTGTCTTGTAAATATAATTATCAACAAGATCATATTCAGGCAGAGCTATATTAAATTCTCCAGAACCATCGGTTAAAGTGGATTCAACTGAAATCCTGATAGGTTCTTCTGTATTATTCCATACATCTACACTGACATTCGCTCCGCTAAGAGTATTACCCATATCATCATACACTGTTCCATTAAAATTGAATACAGGCATTTCTGCAGCCATAATAATATCTAAACTTGCTTCATCTTCATCAACATAATCTCCTGTACTATTTTTCAAGATAACTTCATTGGTCGTGTTTCCTATCATCAATGTTGTAAAGTTTACACTAAACTCAAATGATTCATAAGCAGGAAGATTATTGATAACCCAAACAACTCTTCCTTCAGTATAATTGACATCCTCTTGCGTATAACTTGCAGCAGTATAATTCAGCATGCTTGTGTTGAAGAAATCATATATTACATAATCAGTGATATTAAAATCATTATAATTGGTTACGTTTATCATGAATGTTGCTATACTTCCATTTTCTACTTCAGAATACAAAGCGGTTTTTTCTATAGTAACATTCTCCTCAAACTCTTCTTCCTCTTCTTCCAAAGGCATAATTTTAACATAATAATCCTCTGTTTCTCCATCTTCATAACACACAGCAGGACCTGAACCATCAGCATAATCTATTATATCGACTTCTGTAGGAGTCACCTGTAATCTCATCCAAGTATAGTTTGAAAAATTAGAGAGTGCCATAAAAGTTACATTGTGTAGAAAAGAACCTGGACCAAATCCGCCACCACTTAACTGAGCTACAACTTCATTCTGCACAACCCATTCAGATATAGAATCCATACCGCACATGACATAATCCTCTGTCCCTCCGGGACTGCCCCATTGTCCATTCCTACTATAATCAATCCAAATGTTCAATGTCGCATTCCAATCGCTTGCATAAGGACCGCCAATTACAGTAATATTTACAGGTATTGTGACATTCTCACAATGTGACCAATTAAATTGGTTTAAACTTGTAGAATCAATACCTGCTGCATCTAGCCCATCATCCATTCCAAAACTTGTTCCGATCGAATCAAAATCAGATTGGTTTATTGATGGCTGAATATTATTATCAGGAGCATCTTCATCAGTTCCTTTATCAGCTTCTTGTTCTAAGGTTATATTACTTCCTAAAGTCAAAAAATAGTTATCATGACAAGGACCATAAGTTTTTCCGCAATTATCTTTTAAGGTTATGTTATGTACTGTAGGATAATTTGCAATTATATCGCTGGTAAACATACTAGGATCTGTCTCCATATCTGTTCCGAAATGGTTGCAAGAGTCAGGCGCATCTCCAAAATCATACATTCCTTCATCTTCTTCCTCAAATAAGGTTATCTCTAAACTTGCGTTATCATCCGCAACATGATTTCCTGTGCTGTTCTTCAGGACAACATAATTTGTAGTATTTCCTTCTATAAATGTTGAAAAATTCACATTGAATGAAAAAGAGCTGTAATTCTCAAGATTATTGATTACCCAGATAACTCTACCCATAGTATAATTAATATCCTCGGGCGTATAACTTGCAGCAGTATAATTGATCATACTAGTATTGAAGAAATCATATACTTCATAATTTGTAATATTATATGGTTCGTTGTTATTAACTGTTATCATAAATGATGCTATACTTCCGTCTTCAACACTCGGGGTTATAACTGTCTTGTTTATAGTTACATTATCTTCATCTTCTTCTCCACCCAAGATTGCGAAATCTATCTGGTCAGATTCAAGTATATTATTCATATCAAAATCTGTTGCATTAACGCTGACATTGTTAAAAGTACTGCCTGATTCTAATGCAGTAAAGTTAATATATGCAGCAACAGATTCTCCTGGTGGCAAACCACCACCAACACATTGAGTAAAATTAATCTGCACCCATCTTGAACCATGAGCCATATATCCGCAGCTTATGCCTGTAAAATTCATAAAAGTATCATTATAGTCATCATAACCCCAGATATTAACCAAGCCACTATCTCCAACATTGGTTATGTTTATCATAAACTGAACAGTATCTCCAGGATAGATGTTGGAGTCCAACAAAATTTTATTTACAGAAATATTTATCTCTTCTTCATCTTCAATACAATAGCTTCCATTCCAATCGCAATCAGCTTTCATACACCAAATACTTGCATTCTCAAATATATTGTCGCTTGACTCATTAAACTCAGGATTATCATAGTTAAAGTAGGTGCAATTAGGATCGCAATCACTTTCTTCAAAATCCCAATAACATTGATCATACTGGCCACATTCTGATTCAATGCCTATACTATAACAATCTAGATCATTACAACTGCTTCCGTTCCAATTGCATTCATAAGGATAATCTTGACAATCCTCTACTGTCAACAAAGAACAATTGGTCTGACAATAACCATTGCTATCAGTTAAAGGATTATGCATCATGTCATCCCAGATACACTCGCTTCTCATAAAACACTGTGTTTCATTCTCAATATTACAAGGTGCTTCGCTTCCTTCTTCTCCGCCCAAGATCCCGAAATCTATCTGGTCAGATTCAAGTATATTATTCATATCAAAATCTGTTGCATTAACGCTGACATTGTTAAAAGTACTGCCTGATTCTAATGCAGTAAAGTTAATATATGCAGCAACAGATTCTCCTGGTGGCAAACCACCACCAACACATTGAGTAAAATTAATCTGCACCCATCTTGAACCATGAGCCATATATCCGCAGCTTATGCCTGTAAAATTCATAAAAGTATCATTATAGTCATCATAACCCCAGATATTAACCAAGCCACTATCTCCAACATTGGTTATGTTTATCATAAACTGAACAGTATCTCCAGGATAGATGTTGGAGTCCAACAAAATTTTATTTACAGAAATATTTATCTCTTCTTCATCTTCAATACAATAGCTTCCATTCCAATCGCAATCAGCTTTCATACACCAAATACTTGCATTCTCAAATATATTGTCGCTTGACTCATTAAACTCAGGATTATCATAGTTAAAGTAGGTGCAATTAGGATCGCAATCACTTTCTTCAAAATCCCAATAACATTGATCATACTGGCCACATTCTGATTCAATGCCTATACTATAACAATCTAGATCATTACAACTGCTTCCGTTCCAATTGCATTCATAAGGATAATCTTGACAATCCTCTACTGTCAACAAAGAACAATTAGGCATACAATATCCATCTTCTTGGGTAAAAGGATTCCAATAGTCTTCATTCCAGGAACACCAAGGTTCTCTTGAAATGCATGAAACATTGCTAAAATCAAGATTACAAAGCTCTTCTTCCCACAAGATTTCAATCTCCTCAAAATCTCCTCCAAAATATTCTGTATCGTTTTTAACATAAACATAGTTTGTTGTGTTGCCTGTTTGAAGTGCTGTGAAATTCACTAATGCAACAAAAGAATGGCCTACGCTTAAATTAAGCATCCATTCAACTTCTCCAGAAGTATAGTTAACTTCAGGAATAATATTTACAGGGTAAGTTGTAGATGCACTAAAATTTAGATAACTGATGTTGAACTCATCAACCAAAAACAAGTCTGTATAATTTTCCATGCCAAAATTCGTTACATTCAGGATGAATGTAACAATCTCATCTTCATACACCGTTCCATTTAAGGCGTATTTTTCTATGAAAATCTCATCCATATCTCCTGAAATATTTACAGTATCTGAGCTAGAATTATAATCATAAAGATCATAAGCACAACTAACGTTCCAATCATGTATGCCTGGTCCAAACATCAAACCTTCATCATCAAAAGTGTTATTGTATTCATATAAAAAAGATACAGCATTATACTGCATAGGGATAGGACCCGCTATACCTGGACCTTCTGTATTTATAATGGTTATGTTACAAACTGGAGTCATGCCCGTTATTACGTCCCCAGTTGAATTAGTATAATTAGCATAGAAATAAGTCATATTATAAGGATACATAACTTTACCTAGATCAGTATCATCCCAGATAGATATAAAAGAAGGCAAAGCATAAGAAGACATAGCTAAAATAACAAAAACTAACAACAATAATCTTACTCTACTAAATCCTCTCTTTCCCCTCAAATATTCTCTCCCTCTTTTAATTTCAAGAATTCACTACGATGCTAATAGCTCCCTCAAGCTACTCCCACCCCTAGTCATAGCAATGAATCCACATTACTTTCTAACATTAGAAAATAAACTAATTTAAATACTTTTCCTTTTATTTTTTATTTAATGATAAAAAACAGTTTTAAAAATACCACATTAACAAAGAAAAAAATAATGCTTAACAGTGCATTCTCCAAAACTATAGGCTTGATGTTTTCAAAAAAGATCAAAGACACAGGATATATTTTCAGATTCAATAAAGAACAGAATATTCCTTTACATATGTTCTTTGTCTTTTATCCTATAGACGTATTATGGCTGAATAAAGATAAAGAAATAATTTTTCTAAAAGAGAACTTCAAACCTTTTACCACTATAAATCCAAAAATAAAAGCTAAATATGTTATTGAACTTCCTCAAGGAAAAATAAAAAAAAGTAAAACAAAAATAAAAGACAAGATTGTCTTTTAACAATTATCTTTTCTTCTTGAATGAGTTAATACCTATTATTACTAAAACACCTAATACTAGATATTTAAGATAAGGTATCAGATCAACCATCACAATCAATGCAGGAGATAATACATTCACATAATTAAGATATTGGTTATTAATAGCTACCAATTCCTTAACAACTGCAGCAAGAACAAACACTATAACATATAGATTAAGTACACCCATCAATCCTTCTAAGCTTACCTTGTCCTTTATCGCTCCTGCCAAAAAATCTTTCAGCATAGGAAACAAATAAGTTATTGCAATATATCCTCCCATTATTGCAAAAATCGCATTCAATAAATTCACTAACATTAAAATCACCCCGTTTTTAGAACATAAAATATCACTTGCTTTAAAATATTTTGTTATTATTTGAAAATAGTCCTCTTTCTTTTTGGCTCTATAATAACAATAACTTTAGTTAAACTCTTATGAATATATTTCCTGAAGACATCAACTATATTAAAATCCTTCAAATATTTTTTATGATCAACATAATGAGGAAATATGACTACTGCTTTTTTTTGCAAGATATGTCTCAAATTATTAAAAAAACCAGAATATAACTTATCCAATTCATCACTCATTTTGCTGCTTTTTCCATAAGGCATATCAGTAGCTAAATATCTTATTGTTCTTTTTAGTTCAACAGCATCTTTCTTTAAAAGCTTATAAAATCTTATCTTATAATGATCAAGATTTATCTTTGCCTTTTTTATGCTTGTATCATCAATATCATATCCTATAGGACTTAAACACATCAAGCCTGCTTCTATCAATATACCTCCGTTTCCACAGAAACAATCTACAAGATATCCTCTTTTGATGCCTGTCAGATTAACACAGGCTCTTGCTAATTTAGGATGCATACTTGTTCCAGATGATTTAGGCCTTAGATGGCTTCTTCTTGACTGGAAATCTTCATCATTCTCATTCAACAATTTACACACGTATATTTTATTCTTTATTTTATAGAAACCAAACTTTGTTTTTGCATCTTTTAGATCTACTAAAGGATCAGATAATCTGTAGTATATTAAATTCGCAAAATCTTGCTCTTTTTTTCTTAATTCTCCATAAGCTCTGACAGAAAAACTATTCTTATAATATCTCTGCCAGTCAAAATTGTCGTAATCCTTTTTTGATTTAGGAATAAACAAGACCCTATATACTTTTTTCGTATACGCTAATCTTTTCAGAATATTATTGCTTATCTTTATTTTCCTATTTAATATAAGATAATTATCTATCAACTTATTGTCTATACAACTAACCAAAGCAAGCACTTCTTCTTTTGCAATACCAATATCTTCTTTAGATAATACAAATAAATATTTCATATTTATTTTCAATATAAACAAAAAGTATATAAATGTTAACACCAACATAATAGCATATGATAAAACTCAAAGGAAGACCTTTAGGCAGCGAGATAAGACAGGCAATCGTAGAAATCCTAAATGTTATTGGCAAAGGCACGGGCTATGATGTATACAAGATATACAGAGAAATTTATCCTGCAGCAACTATGCGTTCTATATACTATCATCTGAAAAAAGGTATTGAAACAGAAGAGTTCATCATTTCAGAAATAAAAGATGTAAGCGGAAATTATTCATGGGGTCCAAGCGCGAAAAAAACATACTATGGTTTAGGTCCTAAAGCTCATCCAAAAGGAGATAAAAGAGTAAAAGTCCATCTAGAAAAAATAAAAGAAAAACTTAATAAATAAGAATTAATTTTATCTACAATAAAAAAGAGGTAATGGCTAATGCCAAAAAAAGATATAATCAGTAAATATATGTTTGTATTCATATTCATGCTAGTCGCATTCTTAAGTTTCCACATATTAAAACCATTCTTTGTTGCGTTGCTTTTTTCAGCCATATTAGCACTTATCTTTAGACCTATGTATCTGCTGATAAATAAAAAAATAAAAAATAAAAAAATATCTGCATTCTTATCAGTCATCATAATTATCCTGGTAGTTATAATACCTTCAGCAATATTACTAAACTCATTGGTCAAAGAAACTACACAAGTTTATTCAAAGCTAGAAAAAGACAAGATATTCAGAACTGATTTAGAAATAAAAGGACATGAGATAGACATATCAGAATATCTGGCTTCTGGATTGCAAAGCGCATCAGAAACTATCATAAAAAATACACGGAACATTTTAGGCGTCATATCAACAACTATGCTCAACCTATTGATATTGTTTTTCGCATTATATTATTTCTTGATGTTCGGACCAGAAATAGTGAAAAAAACTGAAAAGATATTTCCGATGAAAACAAAGAAGAAATCTAAAATAATGGATAAATTACATAAATTAATCTTTGCAACATTATATGGAACAATAATAGTAGCTATGATTCAAGGTTTTATAGGAGGATTCATGTTCTATATGTTCGGGGTGCCTTCACCAGTATTCTGGGGATTCGTGATGTTTGTACTCTCTTTACTGCCTTTGATAGGAGCTCCTTTAGTCTGGCTGCCTGTAGCTATCTACCATTTTATGATAGGTGAATATATAATAGGAACCAGCATAATGATGATAGGAATCTTCATTATAGGAACTATAGATAATATACTTAAACCAAACATCGTAGGAGAAGCTACAAAAATAAATCCATTAATTATACTTTTAGGTGCATTAGGCGGATTGATTTATATGGGAATAGTAGGCTTGTTTATAGGACCTTTAATACTTATAGTATTTATAACATTATTAGAAATATACGAAAAAGGACATCATCTGTAAATTAAAATCATTTAATTAACTTTCTTAGAAAACCCATAACAGCGTATGCTTCCCTTTTGCTTAGCATTGCCTTGCCCATTATCCTTTTCCACAATGTTTGTTGTGTTTGTTTCTTTTCTTTTGTCTTCCAATCTAGTTTTTTAAAAATATGATTAAACATCTTATTTATCTGTTTTTTTTCTGCATAAGATATTGGAGTTATTTTTGCATTTGATTTTCTTTTGCCAAGTTTCTTATGCAATTCATAAACTATAACAGCAACACTATGGCTTATGTTTAATGTTGAATATTTCTTACTAGCAGGTATTGTTACGACAAAATCGCATTTTTCTATCTCTTCGTTAAATAATCCGTAGCTTTCTCTTCCTATAAGCACACCTACTTTTCTATTCTTAACTATTGCCAGTTTATCAGCAGATTGTTCAGGAGTAAGAGGAGTTCTTCTTAAATTGTAATCTGTTCCGAGTTTAGCTGTCGTTGCAATAAGATAATCCTGTTTAGGTATTCTTTTCAATACCTTGGCTTTTTCAAGAACATGCTTTCCATGTTTACTTCTGTTTATAGCTTCTTCACATCTTGGATCGCATTTAGGATTGACTATGACCAATTTATCAAAATCAAAATTAGCCATCACCCTTGCAATTGCTCCAATATTACCAGGATGTTCTGGTTCAAGTAAAATGATAGAAATCATCTTTAAAAAATGATACTCCTCAACATAGGATAAAACAGATTAAACAGAAGTATGAAAAGCATTAATGTACTCAACTTAGCCCATATTTTATTAGCTTTTGTCTTGTCGAACCACTTATACAAAGTTACCTGCAGCATCCTTCCTCCGTCTACTGGCCCTAAAGGCAATAAGTTAGCAAAACCTATACCCATCGTAAGCATAAACAATATTCTTAAAAAATCTATAAAATAAAACATAATATTTGAAAAAATCTTACTATGACCTTTCTTAATATCATACTTTTGCTCAAGAAAAGCACCCATATAAGCTTTAGAATCATTATCAGGATTAGAAGCTAAAGTAAGTGTATAATTATTATCTCCATCTCCTAATACTAGCTCATCACCAGGTCTTTTATTTGATAATATATGTGTAAGATTTTCTTTATTCATTATTCTTGTATCGTCTGCATATTTGATCAAAGCACCACTACCTATACCTGCCTTTTGTGCAGGATATCCTTCAACTGTCTCTGTAAATATTACTCCATCAGGATTTACCATAGAGCTTGCTATAGGGACTACAAAAAAAACCATAAGCATCAATACTATGATACCTAAACATATGTTTGCAAAAGGACCTGCTGCAAAAACAGACAATTGCTGTATCTTGGTAGAACTTTTTAGTTTCTCTTCATCAGGTTCGACAAAAGCGCCTATTATAGGCCCTAAAAAGAATATACCTGAACTTTTGACCTTCATACCATATAATCTCGCCATTATTCCATGTGCAAATTCATGCACAAATGCAACAATAAATATAGATATTATTCCACTCCAGAAAGGAATAAATACAGGACTTCCTGGTATCTTTATTCCAGGAAGTACAGGAGTGACTGCAGCAGGAGCTTCTGGAAAAAGTATAAGATCAAAAGCACCTTTTACTAATATATAGCTTATAAAAAACAAACCCAAATAACCCGCGACAATACCTAAATAACCCCAAATTTTCCAAATCTTAGGACTAAATTTAGCTATCTTGTCCATTGCCTTTAATCCTATCTTAGTCCTATACAAGGCAATAATCTTTGCATGGAAATCAAACTTATGCTTATATTTATAAATCAAAACAATAACTAAAGAATAAAAAATAAGAGCAAATACTAGATTAAGATTCATTTTTTTCTGACAGGTCTAAGTATTCTGCTATTACAGTTTCTGCACTTTACTTTGCCAGCTAATACTTTCAAGTTAGGTGCACGCATCTTAGTCTTGCATTTCCTGCACACAAATATATTTGAAAACAGCCTTTTTGTAGCTTCTGCGAATTTTGCCATGGTTAAATCCTCGTTTTAATTTTGAAAATGTTTTTAATTTTCATAATTTATTCACTCTTTACTTGTTTCATCACTTTATCATCAAGTATTTCCCAGTACAACACATTACATCCTTCAACAACCTGATCCTTAAGTTCAGGAGGTATATCAATATCAAATGTCTCGTAGGATTCCGCATCCATAACATTTGCTTTATCGCCTGTTATACTTAACACTTGAGCGGTCTTTTTATCTATAATAGGAACATCAATATTATCATGCCCTGGCATAACAATGACCCTTTTCTTATCATCTATCAAGCCTGCACCAGTAAGCCTTACTTTCGCGTGACCATGTTTTCCAGGTCTTGAAGTTTGTGTATCTGTAACCTTGCAAGCTACATCATCAATAATAACAAAATTTCCTTTTTGTAATGATCCTATACTTTTTGGTTGTGTTCCAGCCATAATTTACTCACCTAATACCTTTCTTTTAAACTAACGAAAAAATAGTTTATTTATAAAAGTTTTGATAAAATAGCTTATTTCTTACATTTCGTATGTCTTGATTTGTTCAAGAAATGTTATTTAGCTGCTAATTTAATATCTCTAGCTTTTATTGTTTTTCTGCCAGCATGCAAAGCTAATCTAACCGCTTGAGAAGCTATCTCCTCTGCAATATCCTCTATTACCATTTTCAAAGCCTCTTTTGCTTTATCAGAAACTCTTTCAGCCCCTGATTTTTTAAGGATCTTTTCCATTGCAGCCAAAGGCAGTAATTTTTGTGATTGTGCCATTTAAAATCCTCCACTGTTTTCAATCTTAAAAATCAGGGAATATTTAAACTTTACGCATAAAAAGGCTAATCCTGCTTAAATAACAGCTTTTGGAAGAGATTTAAGCGTTTTTGGGTTCTAAAACCATTATTTATCGCTTTTTCTATCAATTCAGCGTTTTCAAACTCTTTTTCTCGTCTTCTAAATTCTTTACTGTGAAATCTGCTTTTTCCTTTTTTAGAATCAAACTTTATATCCTTATGCAGCATCTCATGATACATCACATAATCAAGAAAAACAAAGTCTTTATTCTTAAATATCCTGCTTATAGTAATAGTATCTGTATTAAAATCATAACATCCTAATTTTCTTCTATTGTTTTTACCCCATATAAGATTTGGCTTTTCTATAGAATTATGGAAGTATTTTTCATTTACCCTATCAAAAGATTCTTCCAATAAAGGCTCAAATTTTGTTTTGGGTGCTGCTATATGCGCATTCCTTATGAATGCATTGTATAGGTCAATATAAAAATAGGTGCTTGGATTTTTGGCCTTGAATACTTTGACAAACAATTCATGTAATAGTCCAATAACTATATTCTTGTTCACATTCTTCCATTTTTTGGACAATGAAAAATCAACCTTGTTCATGCAATACTTTACATTAGCTCCGTAATCCTTGAACCTTCCTGAATAAGTAAGAGAGAATTTGTAGCTATTTACATTACAGGTAGAATACAATAATACGAACGCTTCCCTTACAAGTTCTTCTGACATAAAAATAAGAATTTATTCAATAATATATATAGATTATTGGTTTTGACTAAATTAAGATTATAGACACTTAAAGTAATCATTTATCAGTAACATTTTAATATAAATCAATAAAAATTCCTAAAATCTAACTACCCGTCATAGCAAAGCTATGAAGTATAAAACCCAGTTTGTAATAAAAGCTAAAACACCTAGATAAAAAAAAGAATGTAAAATCCAATAATATCAATAGATTTATTCGTAAAAGACAGGACGCATTATCTCGGCAGGTATAACCATCTGGGCTTTAGAACTCATTTTTGCAATAGCAAAATCCTTCATCTTCACCTGAGTAAGATTAATCTTACTAAACATATAAACCTTTTAATTTACTGCACTTCATAACGTAGAATAGCAGCTACCTTGCCTATATCTCTTAACTGTACACCTTCTCTGGTTTCAGTAGAGATTATCTTAACAGTTGTACCAAGTTCTTGAGCTTTTTCTTCAAACTTCTCGACAGAATCATCATCAAGATCTTCAGAAAGCAACAATGTATCGACAGCACCCATCTCAAGATTTGCCATAACTTGAGCTTCACCATAGTTTACTATACCTGGCTGTTTATTCAAAAGATCAAAAAACTCTGCCATGGCCTTTTTCTCTTCTACAACCTCTTCTGAAGCAAGAACATCTTGGCTTTTTTCAAGCAGCTCCTGTAATCCGAATTCATCAGTATAGCTCAGATCCTTGATTGCAATTATCTTTTGCTTAAGTTCTGTCGCGATAAAACTACCATTTACAAAATCATTTTTTGTAGGACCTGGTCCTCCTACCAAAATCGCTTTAAGATCAGTGTTACCAAGCCATTGCTCTTTCATATAATCACCGACTTTTTTGTAATGCGCCTTAGCTGCAAGCTCACGATTCTGTGCAAACCTATAAGCTGATTGACCGCCTGTTTTAAACTTTCCTGGAACTTCGGAATGTGTTTTTACCAAAGGAACAATAGTTTTTCCTTTTAATACAGCTATGGTAGCATCTCTTCTGTCCATAACAACCAAGCCATACATCTCCTTAACTTCCAGCATATCCTCTATATGCTCTAAAACAAACGCCTTGTCGCATCTATATATACGCACATTCAAAGGTACTGGTGGCTCAATACTCCATACTTTAACATCACTTTGACCTTCTCTTTCCGCTACATTACCTGAAAAAACAGCCAACCCGTTAGGCGGTGTCTGAGGATATAGCTTAAGATGCTGAATCATCTTCTCTAAAGCATCTATTACATTCTTTCTTGTAGATGTAGATTTTATATTTGTAGCAGTGCCCTGCTCCTGTGATAAATGGTTGATTATCTTATTCATATCATAACCATTTGGAATATAGACACTGACCAATTCAGTATGTCTGCCCCTATATTGAGATAATTTCTTCACTAATTTCTTCAATTTATATTTTTGTTGTGCTGTTATTGCCATAATATAACAAAAAATACAATTATTTATAAAACTTCGTAAATACCGTAACCTTTAAATATACTTCAAAAATTTCACAGTATACTATATGGGGCTATTGGGTAGCTTGGTTCATCCTTTCTGGTTTGGGACCAGAAGACCCCAGTTCAAATCTGGGTAGCCCCATATTTATTTAAGGTGAAATAATTATGGCATTAAAAGTAAAAAAAACAAATTCAACAAAACGTTTTGGTACTAGATACGGTAAAGCATTAAGAGATAAAATGGGCGCTATCGAAGCAGAACAAAGAAAAAAGCACAAATGCCCATATTGCAATGCAGTAAGAGTAAGAAGAATATCTGCAGGAATATGGAACTGTACTAAGTGCAATAAAAAATTCACAGGAAAAGCTTATACAATTGCTAAAAAGAAAGTTAAAAAAGAAGAGACTGAAGATATAGAAGAAAAAACTCAAGAAGAGGAAAAATAATAAAATGGCAACCTACAAATGCTTTAAATGCGACAAAACAGTCAGTAAAGACTATCTGAGAAAAAATATAAGATGCCCTTATTGCGGGAGTAAAATATTGTTCAAGCCAAGATCTACCAAAACAAAAATAAAAGCAATATGAAATATCAAACAACAATAATAGCAAAAGTAAAACACGATGTTTTTGAAAGCATAAAACCAGAGCTTGAACAGATGGGTAGAAGTCAGGTAAGTCTAACAAAACATCCTGATCACTTGAAATTTCAGGTTAATGCAGATGACTCTGTGGCATTAAGAGCAGCATTAAACGGAATAACAAAACTGCTTACAGCATATGAAAAAATAGATGATATAAAATGACAGACAATATGGATAAAAAAACACAAGAAAAAATACAACAGCTGCAATTATTGGAGCAATCTATGCAGCAATTTTTAGTTCAAAGACAACAGTTCCAATCACAATTATTAGAGATAAACTCCGCATTAGGTGAGCTTGATAAAACAGAAAAAGCCTATAAGATAGTAGGCAACATAATGGTCTCTTCAAAAAAGGAAGATCTTAAGAAAGATCTGGAAACAAAAAAAGAGACAGTAGAGATAAGGATAAAAACATTAGAAAAACAAGAAAAAAGTATGAAAGAAAAAGCTCAAGCAATGCAGAAAGAAGTAATGGAAAAACTACAGGCTGAATAAAATGACATCTGAAGAACACATTAAAGAGGTTTTATCCATATTACAGGAACTACAAGAAGATCCTTCTGTTCCAAGAAATATAAAGAATAAGCTGCAAAACACAATAGACGCTTTAAGAGAAGACAAAGAACTTTCTATAAGAATAAATAAAGCACTACACGAACTGGATGAAATAAGCGATGACATAAATCTTGACCAGTATGCCAGAACACAAATATGGAATATTGTAAGCATATTAGAGAAAATTTAAGTTTTTTTCTTTATTAAGAATTCATTATTAGTAAATGTAGAATTAGGTATATGGATAATATCGCCTGATTTTGTCTCTAACTGCGACTCTATAAGATTTATTTTTTTTACAGTGCCCTCTATATCTTTCACATGAACAAAATCATCCTGTTTAAACATCTGTTTTTGATATATCAAAAATCCTGCTATAGCATTAGGCAGAAAATCTTTCATAGCCAACAAGGTAGCCAAAACTATCAAAGCTAAAACACTTGCACTTATTATATATAAAACAGTCGTAGTAAGACCAAGTTTGTTTAAAGCCATTATTACAGCTAGAAAATAAATAAAATACGAAACTATATGCGATAATAAAGTTTCAAGCGAAAATTTGATAGATGCTGCTTTTGAAAGCACATTATCTAATTCAACACTATGCAAGAATCTCAATATCAGCCTTTCTGCAATCTTACCTGCTACAAAACCCATTATCAATATAATAGCAGCAACAATAAGATCTCCCAAAAATGTCGAAAACATCTGCTGCAGATAAGCGTGCATCTCTATTAATACATTTGTCATAACATAAGTATAATATCGAGATATATTTATAAATATTTCTGTGTTGTTTCAATTCATGATCTTTAGAAAAAGTCTCGCTCACTAAAGCCCATGCACATAAGCTTCGCCAGTATTATAGGCTGAAATTATTGTTTTACAATCAAAAAATACGTTAGGTGATGAAATTCACTAATTTTTCTTCAAAGCCCACAAATCAATAAAGTTTATATACTAATTTTTTTCTGGATAAAAAGAATGAAAATAAGGATGACCAAGAAAAAGAAGAAGCTGCTTGCAAGAAAGAAAAAGCAGAATCAATACTCTGATCAAGATGAAGACGACGAACTAGACATAAAAAGATTAAAAAGAGAAAGAGAAGAACTACAGGAAGCAAAAGCAGCCGCAAAAAAAGAAAAAGTAAAGGTCAAGCCTGTCAAGATAGAATCTTCTGAAGACAAAAGTTCCAGAGAAAAAACATTAGAACAGATCAAAGAATTAGAGAAAAGAATATCAACTACAAAATACAATAAAAAAACCCAGCACGCCATAGGCATGTATAAAGCACAAGTAGCAAAACTAAAACAAAAATTAGCAGCTAAAACATCAAAAAGCAAGAAAGGCGAAGGTTATACTGTAAGGAAATCTGGAGACGCTTCTGTTATTTTGATTGGTTTTCCTTCTGTAGGTAAATCCACTTTATTGAATGAATTGACAAATGCAAATTCAGAAGTAGGATCTTATGAGTTTACTACTTTAGATGTTGTTCCAGGGCTTATGGAATACAAAGACGCAAAGATACAGATATTAGATGTTCCAGGAATTGTCCAAGGTGCTGCAGTAGGAACTGGTAGAGGTAAAGAAGTTTTATCTGTAATGCAAAATGCTGATTTGATATTATTTTTGGTTGACGCTACACGCCCGCACCACTATGAAATAATACAAAAAGAAGTATATGATACCCATATAAGGGTAAACCAAAAAAAACCAGATGTAACCATTAAAAAAGTAGAAAAAGGCGGCATAGATATAGGCAGCACAGTAAAATTAACGCACTTAAATCAAGAGATGATCAAAGCAATATTAAGGGAATTTAAGATAGCCAATGCACAGGTTGTTATAAGAACAAACATTACAGCAGATCAGTTGATAGATATCATAGAAAAAAACAAAAGCTACATTCCAGGCATTACTGTCCTCAATAAAATGGATATGGTAAACGAGAAAACATTAAAAAAGCTTAAGAAAGAGATTAAGCCAGATATATGCATAGCAGCAAACCAGAGTTTAGGAACAGAAGAGCTTAAGGATGTAATATTCAAAAAACTTGATTTCATAAGAATATACACAAAAGAGATTTCCAAGAAACCAGACATGAAAGAACCCATGATAATGAAACGCAATTCGAAGATAAAAGATTTCTGTGAAAGGCTGCACAAGGATTTTGTAAATAAGTTCAAGTTTGCGAAAATATGGGGTCCTAGTGCAAAGTTTCCAGGACAGATACTGCATCTTAACCATACATTAAAGGATAAAGATATAGTTGAGATTCATTTGAAATAAAGCTAATGTTTATTAAAAAATATAACCATATCTAAAATAACCAAAATTTGTCTTTTGATTGTTTGTCCTGTTGAACTTTGTTCAACATGCCACAAACCTAGGATTTGTCAGCATATCCCCTACCTAAAGTTAGAGATATTACGGACTAACTATTAAGACAATTTTTTGAGATTGAATATCTCGCACTAAAGTGCAGGGCATTATACCTCATTCAAATTTCTACAAGATTTTCAATAAAACTAAAATATGATCTTCTATGGATAAACAATACAAATATGCAATTCAGAAAAATATAATTTTTAGAGCAATACTGATGCCACAACAGAAGAACAAAGTCAGGTTCATGTGGATGATAAGTATATTTTAAGTGAATTCTGTTATAAAAAAGTTAGATAATGTCAAATATGAATGAAAAAAGAGAAAGATAATACCTGTAAACATATGAAAAATACATAAAACAAGATCTTATCCATCTAATATGTTTATAGAAGAGATAATCCCAATGACCCACAATATTTATATACTCCTTTATTCATTCTTATAATCATGTCAATAAAATGCGGATGCGGCGGAGAGATGTACAAGAAAGAAACACTGAACATGTCTAATGTCAAATATGAAGTGTATGAATGCACAACATGCGGAGAGACAAAAAAAATATGCAGAGGTGTAATGCAATGAACAAGATCAAACTTAAAGAATCAGAAATAAAACCAATTGAAGGTTCTATAAAAATAGAAGAAAATAATATACTTGATCTAAAAACAATGGATACAAACATAATCGTCAATAAGCTGGAAACTAACCTAAAAACAAGATTAACTACAAAAGATATGTTTGAAATTTTAAAGTAATTCGCCCTTTTTCTTATCTATCTTATACTCCAAGATAAAACAACCTTTAGAATCAACTACATCAACAAACGCATCCAACCTTTTCCTTATTTCATCTGCTTCAAACATATTATCAAACTTCTTGTCAAAATCAACATTTTCATGAACAACCTTTTCATAACAAGAATAATCCTGCGGATGCGATATAAGCCTTAGATGATCATTTATAGTATAATTGCTTCCATTGAAACTGAACAATCCTTGCTTGACAAACATATTTGCCAAACTCTCAACCTGAAATACATCCATCTTTGTGCTTTTAGCCAATGAACCAGAAGTAAAATTAAGCAGATGCAAAGCATGTTCCATTATCAATATCTGTTCTTTAGAAAGATCAGTAAGGTCAACAATATTAATCTTAAACTTATCTTCTATATTTGGCAGAACCTTTCCACTCACTAGCTCAACCAAAATATTAAACTCATTATTCTTTCTTTTGCAATTGAACATCACAGCAGGAACAAGCTGCTTTTTAATACAAATATTTTCATCATACATCAATCTTAAATCTTTCAATGTAGTCTTAGGTTTTACTAATGCCAATTGCTCACTATACTCTTTAACCTCTTCAACAAAATCCTTTTCTTCCTTTTCTTCAAAAAGTTCTACTGCTTGTCCTCCATGCCTTGTCAACCTTGGTCTTATATTAACAAATAAAGGCATCTCAGCTATGCCTGTAAGCATAGCAGTTCCAACAGGCAAATTAACAATCTCGTTTTCAGTATCATATGTTATGCCTTCAACAGAAGTTGTTATTGCCTTAAGATCATTTGGATTTGTTACCTTTAATATTATTTGTGTAGAACATTGACTTAAAACAGACTTCTGTACACGAGCAGGCCGTTGTGAAATAACACATAATCCCAAACCGAATTTTCTTCCCTCGCTTGCGATGTTCATAAGTACGCTGCTGCTTTTTGCATCACCAAAAGTTTTTTCAGGAACAAAATTATGAGCTTCTTCAACAACCAGAAAAAAAGGAGGTAATTTGCCTGTCTTTCTTGCGTTGAACATATCCTTCAGTAACTTATACACTATTATCTGCTGCGCTTCAGGCTCAATTCCCTTTAGGTTTAATATACTGCATTTTCCAGGCCTTACAAGTTCATTCATATCAACAGAATTTGAAGAGAATACATCCAGAGACTGCAGATAATCTAATACATTGATAAGATTAAATTTTGCATTATTTTCCATAAGCTGCAGCTGTACAATGATATCATCTAAATTCGTAGAATCCATATCCTTAACAACACTATAAAGCAATCCTTCCTGAGCCGAGGTCAACTTCATAGGAACAATATGCAGCAATTCTTGAGCATTTAAATTATCGCTTACTTTAAGCTGCTTAAAATTAGCATTAAAATTTTGGTTGCCATACTCAACAATCTGCTGAAAAAATCCTTTTGCTTGTAGACCATATAAGGACAGCTGTTCTTTTTCCTTATTATTGGGATATTTCAAAGAATAATATTCACCATGCTGATCTATTACAACAACAGGCAGCCCTTTTTTTAATATCTCTTCTATCAACACAGCAACAGTATAGCTTTTGCCGCTTCCTGATTTAGCCAAGACAGCAATATGCTTTGTCAATAATTTTTGAAGATCTAAACTAATCTTTATATCTTTTCCTTCAAGATTACCTATATAAGCAGAATTCTTAGTATTTATAGCGATAACATCCTCGATCATACTGTCCTCAGCAACCAGCACTTCTGATCCAATTTCAAAGGGAGTCCTTATCTGCTTGATCTTGCCATCTTCCTTATATCCTATTATGTTACAATAAGCAATAGTCTTTTCATAATCTGAAAGCAATTCAGTTATCTGACAAAGCACATATCCATAATCCTTGTGCTGCACTTGCGCATATAGAAATTTTTTTGCTTCTCCTGTAACCTCAAAACTAAATTTAGTTGTGCTCGCTTTTCCGATTATTCTGCCGAGTATCATAATTTATTAAATTAATCCATCTATATTAAACTTTTATGTAATAGAAATATATATTCCAAAAACTAAAGGTTTGTTTCAAAACGCAGATTGACAGGTGAAACAGACATGATTTCGTAAGACAACATCGCAAACAAAAATACATTTTAAGAGTTATTTATCTACTGAAAAATTAATATTGAGACAAACCAAAAAAAACACAACATATATAAATAAACAATAAAACAACCAAGTTAAGCGATATTCACTATAGAAATCAAATATTTATAGGATGTCAAAAACAGGAGGTTTTTCAAAATGGCAAAAAAATCAGCAAAAAAATCAGGATCAAACGATGAACAGATAGGATTTCACAAAGGAGCATTAGCTACATTAGCAAAAGAAAGGGAAGAGATGCAAAAAATATTAGGAATTGTCGAGCAATTGATGCAGATGCATATTAAAGCACTGAAAGACCTTGGAGTTGATCTAGAAAAGATGGCTCAAGAATCTAGTAAAAAACCAGCAAAAAGTGCAAACAAACCTAAAAAACCCATTGAAGATATACTTAAATGATTTCTTTTTTTTGTAAAGGGCATAAAAACGTCCTTAGTATGCATAGAACAACTTTAGAGTTCACAAAAGATAAGGATCTAACCTTGAAGGGAGATTGCATAATAGGCGTAGAAGCAAACTTTAAACCAGAAGAATTAAAAAAAATACTAAAATACAATAAGATAAAAATAATCCTTGAAACAGAAGACTATTCTGACGAATTCGAATGCACAGTAAACAAAGACTTCAGCGATGATGAGGAAATAGTGATAAGAACAACCGCTTTTATTTCAGAAAGAACACTAGGCATACACAGCGACAAAGCAGCAAAAGATATCGACAGAAAAATCATAGAGCAGATGAAAAACCCTTCAACCAAATTAAAAGTTACAATAAAAAAGATAAAATGAAGCAATTAAGAAAGAAAGAGATAAAGGAATTGAATGAAGAGATAAAAAATAATTTCAATATTGAAGAATTTTTTGACAAAAAAGACAAAGTTGTAATAGATAACAACGCAATTATAAAAGATGATAAAGCATTATTTTTTTACCATAAAAATAAGATTGTTCCAACACTTAAATTGCTATTAGATAAAAATTTTCTGCCCAAAGTCACAGTAGATATGGGAGCTGTCAAATTCATAATAAACGGAGCAGATATAATGCGTCCAGGAATAGTGGATGTTGAAGAATTTGATACAGATGCAGCAATAGCAATCATCGACGAGACACATAAAAAACCTTTGGCAGTAGGCATTGCATTATTATCATCAGAAGATATAAAAAAACAGGAAAAAAGCAAATCTGTAAAGTGTATCCACTATATAGGAGATAACATATACAGAATATAGAAAATATTCTTTAGTTTATAAATGAAATATACTTTTTAGTATACTAAATCTCAAAATATATGTAAAAGGTACTAAAACATATACTGAAAAAGCGAAATATTTATATATAACTTTCACCATATATATTATCACTGAAGAGTATTTTCAACAAGGTTAAACAATGAACAAGCAAACACAAACTTGGACTATGTATGATGTTTTTGTGAAAGATCTAGTGTTTGCTCCGATTACAATCAAGACATTAAACTTCTAATGCCTTGACACCACCCATAAACAAAGGCGGATGTTAAGGCCAAGGTGAAAAACTATGAATATAGATAGAGCTAGGGCTATGGAAAGGGAAAACGCTGAAATAAACAGCGAACAAGAAAGAAAAGAAAGACTAATGAAAAGAATAGCGCACAGAGGCGTAGATTCTCTAGATACACTTACTGAACTGTATTTAATAAAAGGATCTACCCCAACAACAGAGGAACTATCTGCACCATCTGTTTTATTTACAAGATATTTTGGAGATGTGAGTTCTAAAGCTAAAAGAGAAGCACTGATAAAAGTAGGAGAAAAAACTTGTGAATGTCATAACCATTATGAAAGAAAAGCAAAAAATGTATTGCACATATTAGATAGAGACGGACTTGTCAAGATAGCAGAAGAATCTTTCATAAAAACAAATAAAGACATAAAACATAGTTCTAACATATCCATAAAAACTATATTAGAAAAAGATTATGAAAAATATAGGCAAAAAAACGAGACTGCTTTGAACGAAGGAAAGAAAGGAGAGAATATATATGTATCTATGATAACCTTAAAAGAATTAAATAAAAATGATATAACCTACTCGCTCATAGAAGAACTTTTCAGATCATCTAACTATTCAGATAATGCAAAGATAGAATTGTTTAAGAAAGGTAAAAAAGAAACTATGCCTCTTGAAAAAATGTACGGAGCATACGAATCTTTAGAAAAAAACCAATGCCTAAAAATAGATACAGATAATTTAAACATAAGATTCTCAAAAAATGGCTCATATAAGATAAGGATAGACATGAACGGAACAGAAAAAGAGATAACATCCATAATAAACAAAGTACAAAATATATACACATCATACTGTGAAAAAAGTCTTAGAGACACATAGAAAATAAGAAAAAACAAACCGCTTAGGAGGGAATAATATGGAGTATGAAAAAGAAAACCTAGAAAGCCTTAGTAAATTAGAACAAACTTACATACAATGCGTAAAAGATAACGCAGCAGGAAACAATGGCGAAACAATATTAAGCGACACAGATATTGCAGCATATGAAATTATGAGAAAAGGATATAATAAAGAAGCTTTATATAAAGCAGGAATAAGCAATTCTAAAGATTACAATAATTCATTATTCAAAGCATTTTTTGGAAAGTTCGAAAACATAGAAGCAAGCGGTTTAGAAGAAGCACTACATTAAAGAGAAAATAAAAATGTATAGCATATTCGTATCTGCAAAAAACACACCAGAACTTTTGAGTATTTTGCACTTATACGATACACCTGAAAAGGAAGCAGCTAAGCTAGAAAAGCTGCTTCAAAATTCAGGCATGGACACATATTCTTCAAAAAGATTTGCAGAAGTCAGCGAAGGAAAGATAAAAGCATATTCTAAATTAGACAAGATAACTAAAGAGCACGAAAAGTTTCATCAACAATTAGAAGAACTTGTAGGTAAAAGAAGTGATTTAAGAATGGTTGTTGAAGAAAATGCAGCAGAAGCTGTCTCAATATACAGAGCATCAAAATATTCTAGGAAAAATAGTAAAATACCACTTAATCAAAAAATAAGAGAATACAGAGCATATGAGAAAGAATATATTGACAACTCATTAGATAACTCTGCAGAACTAGCGTATGACGGATACTATTACAGCTTATTTGGACTTATGCTTCATATTCTGAAAAAACATGAAAATGAAAACATAATGGTGAACGCAGTTAAAAGAGCAGACAAGGAAGGATTTTATGCTGCCAAAAACTATTTGTTAAAATTTGCAGACAAAAAAATAAAAGAAAAATATAAAGACATAAAAGATCCTTGTTCAATAGCATTCCTTACATATTGTGCAGAAGGAAAAGCAGAAGAAATATTCAAAGATTTTCGCTCAGAAATTACATCTGATGAATCTCAAAAAAATATAATGGAAAAATGCATAGCACATATTACCAACATACTTAAGATAAAAGATCTAAAATTGCCTTTCCCAAAAATAATATTCGATAAAGATAAATTAGAATCTGAGATAGGATCTCAATTACAAACAGCCCTACAAGCAGAAGAAAATAGATTGATAGGATACCATCCTGAAAAAAACATACAATATTTAGGAGACATCCGAAATCTTCAAGAGATTTTGACTTTAATACCTGAAGAAGCTGCACACTTTGTGCAAAATGCTTCGAATCCTAAGCCTAATCCAAAAGAATTATACGAGATAGCGATAATTGAAGCAATAGGATACCTTAATTCTAAAATATTGTATCCTAACAGGAAATTCAACATCAAAACTTTTGACACAGGACCAGGAAGAATATACGCACTTCTGCACAAAATAACAGAAAAGAAAGAAGAACAGAATATATTATTAGTAAAAGAATTAAAATCAAAAAAAAATAACATACAATCAGACACAGCGCACTTATTAGGTTACCATTTAGGAGAATCTCTTTACAAAGCTTATGAACAAGGAAAAATAGACAATAAAAAAGTAAAAAAACTGACAACACTGGGTCAAAAAACAAGATTCAAACAACTTTATTTCAAATTAATAGATGATTTTGATAAGTTACAGGATGATAAAGATGAACTTAAAAAACTTGAAGAAGAAATAAAGATCATCCTATCAAATTAGCCCTTCTGACTTTTCCCACATAATTCAACAATTTCTTATTTTTTATCTTTCCGCATCCGCAGTAATCTTCGTCATGTTTTATGATAACAAATGCATTCCTGTCATCTTCAAGTTCAAAATCTATGCCTTTAAACCACAATCTCAAGGAATCATCATCCAACTCAAAAACATTCTTGCTTGCTTTTGGACCTATTATCTGGCTTCCTTCTATGCTTAATCTTAATTCTCCTGAATCAAGCAGTTCTCCAAAATAAAGACCCATAGAATTTATCCTTACCATATCCAAATCTATCCTATCTATATCGCGATTAACAACGTATATTTTGCCTTTATTCGTACGTAAGAAAACATAATCCAGCTTACCACCAAAACCAAACTGTTGCTCCAAAACTTTAATTATACGCTTTACCTGCTTTGAATTAAGAATAGTGTAATTTTTCATGATTTTATCAAAAACAAGCCGTATTTATAAGCATTATGCAAAGAATTTACAGAAATTAGTGTCAACATAAAAACAGACAGATTAAAAACCAGAAGTTAGATTTATAAGTTTTTATGATTTATCCAATACATTAAAAAATTAATATTTGATCATCATGGCAAAATATTCAACAATAAATCTATATGCAACAGATCTTAGGCAAGAATTCGTAGAAATACCTCAAAATATAATAAATTTCTTTAAAAAACACAAACAATACGTAAATCTTCCAAAAAAAGACGATAAAACAAATATAAAGAAAAGGATAACATATAGAAACATAACAGGTAAAGATGCAAAAAATGTGCCCAGATGTTATGAAACTGATAGAGAATATGAAGATATCTACACATATCCTGTGAAAAATAAGACTAAATCTGCAAAAAAAGATGCAGAAAGAATATGCTGCAATGCTTTAGCTTCATTGTTCAAGAGAAGAAAACAAGAATTCAAGATAAGAAAAAGAGATTATATGATACATACAAGTTCAACCCCTATAAAGATACAATATAACAAAAATAGAAACAAAGTAAAATGGCCAGTATATGCTAAAAAACCAGACACAGCAAGGATTTTAGGACGTTTCTTATATGATATTATTTGCGAATATGAAATGCCAGAATATACGTTCAACAGAACAGTGTTTTTAGAAGACTCAATCAAAGGACACACAGTGGATGAGGTTAATGAAGAATTTTTGCTTAAAAACGAAGATTATATTGACGGCATAATAAGAGCAAATTGCCATGCTGATTTTTTGGAAGTATACTCAGATGTATTAAGCCCAAGAAACAGGATAGTTGCTGGTTTTGACACCATTCTTTTTGATTTTAATCTACTATTTAACAAACGACCTATAAGAAAAGAATTATCTGTTCAAGATGTATTGCTTAAAAGATATCACAAAAAACATCCCAAGATTTTCACGCTAAAAAGGGTCAAAGAGATATATGCAGAAGAACGCGAAGCTATAGTTAAAAGAGCAGAAAAGCACAGACATTTTTTTGATTTTATCAAGATTATGAATGATGTTAAAGATATGACTAAATCAACTTTTCGAGAAAAACTAAAAGAAAGCTACAACGCAGAAAGCTTTGAAGAATTTTTTGAGAAAAAATTAAAATATATGCCCAAAAACCACATAAAAAATCTAAAAAAAATCTTTTCTTAAACACCCCAAACAGGGTTCTTTCTTCGCATGATTTCAGCTATTTCTTTCAGCAATTCTTTTGTCTTGCCTTCTAGCAAATTTTTATGATCCTTGAACTGCCTAAAATCTTTCTCAGGAACAAAAGAGTATAATATGTCGCCTTCGTTTATCTGTCTGCCTACTGTAACTTTTTCCATTGCTACAGCTGCCTGCTCTCCCACTTTAATATCACTCTTGCTCTCTTTTTCTTTTTGCATACTCTTCACTGAAGTGATCGGCTGTCCGTCTGCTTTCATCAACTGCATACCTGTTTTCAGTTTTCCAGAAAGAACATCACATCCAACAACAGCAGGGTTATTCTGTCTGAACACATAACCTCTCATAAGCTCAATCTTACAAGGCCAAGTCAATCCTTCTAAAGCTTTCATCTCCTGTCTTTTTTTCTCTTCTTCCACATATTTCTGCATATCTTCCACAAGCCTATATATAACATCGCTATTTATTATTTTCACATTATCAGGTGTTTTAACATCAGGTTTTACATCAACATTAAACCCTACAATTACTGAAGTAAAAGGATCCCTGTCATGATTGCTTTCTGCTTCTGCAACATCTTTTTTGCTTATTGCACCTACATTTGCTTTCCTTACCTTAAAATCATACTCGCGCATCAATGCTGTAACAGCCTCTAGACTGCCCAAAGTATCTGCTTTTACTATTATTCCGTCCTCTTCAGTCTCGACAATTACCTCATCCACTTCCCGCTGTATATCTTCACTTACCTTATCAATATCTTCTTTTGCACAGCTTCTTATTGGCATCCCAGGCACAACTTCATCAAGTTCAGGCGCTGCAATCTTTACTCCTGTAGCAGCAACTGCTTCCTTTACAGATTTGAACTTTGTCTTTTTATCCCTCATCTCTTTCAAAGGAAGAGGCTCAAGCAAAGCTCTTATCTTTGTTACAATAGGCTGATTTATCCCGCCTATAACAATAGTATCATTAACATGTAAACTTCCATCATAAATTATCACATCAACAGTCTTTCCAAGCCCTTTCTCTTCCTTTACCTCCAAGATAGTACCTTTTGCGCTGCTGCCACATTCACATTTAAGATTATTCTCTAAAAACTTTTGAGCTAGTCCTGAAATAACCATAAGTAATTCAGGTATGCCTTCTCCAGTTTCAGCACTTACTGGCACTATGGCAATCTGTTTTGTAAAATCTCCTACCCTGTCAAATCTTTCACTCTCCATACCAAACTCAAACATCTTCCCTACTAATTCATACATTTTTGTCTCAAAAGCAGTTATTACTTCTGGAGTTTGTTTCTGCAAATTTGCAAGAACAGGAGTCTTTGCATCACTTCTCCATCTTGGCAAAAGATCAACCTTGTTTGCAGCAATTACAAAAGGAGTCTTGTAGCTTCTAAGAATCTCAATACTTTCGATAGTCTGAGGTTTAAAACCTTCATTTATATCAACAACAAGTATGGCAATATCTGCTAAATTACCTCCTCTTTTACGGAGATGAGTAAAAGCAGCATGACCAGGAGTATCTATAAACAATATACCTGGGATGGTCAAACCTATAGACTTCAACAGATCACCGCATATTTTCTTAACAATATCCAAAGGAACAACTGAAGCACCTATATGTTGAGTTATTTTACCCGCTTCTCCTGCAACAATCTTTGAACGCCTAATCCTATCTAATATGCTGCTTTTTCCATGATCTACATGACCTACTACTGTGCATATTGGACTTCTTAATACCATATTGAATAAGAAAAATAGTTGTTTTTTAAATCTTTTCTTTATTTAACATACTTTTGTAAAGCTTGACATAATTGTCTATATTATCCTGCAGATTAAATATTTTCTTCGGCTTTTGCTCATATTTATTGTTTGCAATATTAATTACAGCTTCAGCTATTGCACTAGAATCTTTAGGCGAAACAAGTTTATATCTGCCTGAAACAACCTCTGGCAAAGAAGTTGTATTACTTACTACTACAGGCTTATCCATAGCGCAGCTTTCTGCTGTCGTAAAACCAAAGCCTTCTGTCAAGCTTGGTATAACCACGCAATCTGCCATCTTGATGAAATTAGGCAATTCCTTATATGGAACAGGATCATGCATAATCACATTATTCTCAATACCTAAGTTCTTGATCATATCCAAGATCATATCATATCTCTTCTGATAAGCCTTATCTTTACTCACAATTCCAAAAAACATAGCATTTGGCACTTTCTCAATAATCTTAGGAATAGCTTTAATCAAATACTCTAGTCCTTTACTAACTCCAGGTCTGCCGTAAAACAAGAATACAAAATTATCCTGCAATCCTAATTTATTACGTATAATCTCACCATCATATTTATTAGGATTCCAAAAGTCATAATCAACTCCGTTATATATTGTCATCACTTTATCTTTCTTTATACTTTGTGTCAACACTTGCTTTTTTGTAGAGTTAGACACACAAACATACTTGTCAAAGTTTAGCTTGATTATAAGCCACTCAAAAAACTTCAATATCTTCGCTGTAAGCCAAGACACATCTGTTATAGCCCATAATTTACCTAACACTTCATGCACAGTTATTATCGAAGGCTTTCTCCTAAACATTGCAGCAACTTTTGCAGGAAACGCCCCATTATATGTTGTCGTATGGATAATATCACAGTCTTTTGCAAGTTTAATGACTAAAGGAACAGAAAAAAATGTAAAGAAATATCTTGAATTTAGACAATTTACCCTGTAGATATCAACACCATTTATCGTCTCATACTTACTAGTGCTTTTTATCCTGTGTGTGACAATAGAAACATCATGCCCTTGCTTAGCCAAGCCTTCTGCAAGGTTCTTGAATACGATCTCCACCCCGCCTATATGCGGAATATAGTTCTCAATCACAAAAAGTATCTTCATTTTATCTTTCTCTGTATGCTATTTAATTTCTTCTCGATTTTGTCCATCCTTTCAAGCATCTCTTTCATATAAGGACTTCTTCTCTCCTGCACTCTTTTCTCTTCCCTATGAAATCCCAATCTATCTTCAACAAAGCCAAACACGATAAGCATTAAAAGGAATATGAAGTATATAGGTATTATCCATCTTGTTATATGTATCTTAAAACCATATTCCTGAAATTTACTTAATACCAAAAACAATATCATGCCTGAGTTAGCTATACTTACCCAAGACATTGTCCTTTGCAGGAATATCTTGCTATGTATTATATAATTTCTGAACTTGACAAAGTTTTTTTTCAAAAATCGGATCATAAGAATAAAAATAGAAAAAGGGCTTTATAAACTTTACCTCTTTTTCTCTATCGCTATTTTCCTTACTAATAATTCAACTTTCTTTTGATTCTTTTTTGTTACAAAATAATCATAATAAGTCAAACCTATCAAGAACAAAAATCCCATAATTATCAAAAAATCCATTGTCCTGCTAAGATTTAAGGAGCTTGCTACAAAATCCAGGCTATTAGGAAAAATCGTCAAAAATATGAAAAACAACCATGCAAAAGTCCACAATATAACTTCTGGTCTTGATATCTCATTTCTTTTGAAATGGATAAAAGTATAATATAACATAAACAAACCGAACAATATCCCTATAATCTGTATTCCCAATATCATCTTGTCAACCTCCATAAACATAATCTAAGTACTATCTTTACACCATCGATTATTGTTGTGCCTTTATATTTATCTCCGTATATTGTTGCAATAGGTATCTCCTTATATTTAAGCTTATTCTTACCAGCATTAGCTATCATCTCTGATTCCATAGAATAATCCTGAGCATTCCATCTTATCTTTTTATATGCCTTTGATGTGAAAGCCCTATACCCTGATTGAGTATCCCTTAACTTAATTCCAAATAATATATAAGTCATAAAATTGATGAACCAATTTCCGAAGCGCAATACAAAAGGCATATCTTTTCTCTTGACCCTATTTCCAAAAACAATATCATTTCCTTTTTCAAGCATCTTTAAAAAACCAGGTATTTCACTTGCTTCATGCTGTCCATCTGAATCCATTACAACCATATACTTTGCTCCGTTAAGAACAGCATAATCACAACCAGTTTTCAAAGCTGATCCCTTGCCCATATTTACTATATGCTTCAGTACAGTAACTTTTTCTTTTTTTGCTGCATCACAGGTATTATCTTTACTGCCGTCATCAACAACAACAATATTAGAACAATATTTTTTCGCTTTTTCTATTACTTTGCCTACTCTGGTCGCTTCATTATAGGCTGGTATAACAACCCATGTATTATTTTTGTCCATTTTCTGATATATAAAAATAAAAAATTAATTGTATTCGTTCCTAAATTTGTCAGTTGTTTTATTGACAGGTTTTTCTTCAACAGGAATCTCTAGATTGATCTCTTCTACTGATTCGCCCCTTCTTTTTCCTGTAAGATATATCAGATGATATCCAAAACGCGTTTCAACTACATCAGACATCTCTCCTACATCAAGACTGAAAGCAGCATCTTCAAAAGGCTTTACCATATTGCCTTTGCCAAACCATCCTAGATCGCCGCCTTCTTTACCCGAAGGACAATCTGAATTTTCTTTTGCCAAAACCGCAAAATTATCTCCAGATAATGCTTTTGCCTGCAGCTGTTCTATCTTCAACAACTTTTGCTTTCTTTCTTCTTCTGTAGCATTCTCCTGCATAGTAATCAAAATATGGCTCGCCTTTACCTCCAAAGAAGGCAAGAATTTTTCAACCTCATTTGTCTCATTAGCATCCCAATTCATCCTATAGGTTAATATCCTTTGACCGTTGAATGTTGTTTTGTCACTAAAAGGTTTGAAATATTTTAAGCCGTGTCCTTCAAAATAGAACAATCTCGTAAACATGGAAGCTGTCTGTTCCTGACTCATCAATATAGATCTATAGCTGTCTCCGTTCAGAACAAGAGCAATACCATAAGGTATATCTGATTCAAATTCTTTAACCTTAAACTCATGATTACTGTCAAGATAAGCCATCTTTTTAGGCTGTACTCTTCCGCCTTGTGAATTGATATAAGGCTCCATTGTATTTAAGTTTACCTCTACGCCATTATTACAAAAAATAACATTATCTTCTTTCTTACAATTGCTCAAAGAAGAATAATATCCTGGCCAAGGTGAAATCCATTTATCAGCATCCTTGTTCTTTATCTCATAATAATAGTTGTCAGCCTTCTCAGGACTTAGATTAAATTCTTCCTTAAGTATAGATATGCCTTCTTCGTATGACTTAATTTTCTTTACCTTATTATACATTGAAGCTTTCTCAAAATCCCAACTGCCAAAATGTCCCCAAACTCCTGCTTTTCCTACCATGTCTTCAGAAGCGATATAGAAGTTATCTATTAGATTATCGCAGTGCGATAAGTCAAGAACTTCAGTTACCTGAGCATCACTCAACCCATTTTCTTTCAGTATTTGTTCAGCTTCTGACCTATCCATCATGATTATATTTTTCAATAGCATGACTGCTTTATAGTCATCTTCTAAATACTCCTTCAATTTTCTATGAGATTCCTCTTGTCCGCAATTAAGCATCTTAAGTATCGCTGCAGATTCCTCTTCATCATCTGTAACCAAGCTTCTTCCTACCCAATGTATCCTTTTACCTTGATCTCCACCATCAAAAGTAACTCTTCTTTCGCCCATAGTTACAAACCAATGTCCAAAATCCCACCACGATGTTATAATAGAGTCATCAGATGCATCATGTATCCCTCTCAAAGTATCATGCCATGCATCATTGAAACTCGGGATCTCATGTTTAGCAACATTGTTGCCTGATTTAACAGGACTTACAAGCAGCAAAGCAAGAACTATGAAAAGCATTATCTTAGATAATTCCATGTTTATCTTTAATTCTCTGCTTGACCACTCAGAAACAACCTTAAAAACATAACCTATAGCAACACCGAACGCTATCGCAAAAGCAGGCACCATAAGCAAAGCAAACCTTGTTCCTTTAGTGAATGCATAAGCAGTACCTACAAACCACATGGACAACAAAAAGAAATGCTTCAAATCTATCTTATCCCTTTCATCTTTCCTGAATACTGTCAAAACTATTCCTGCTATAGCTATATAGAACAATAGTTTGCCGCCCATCTGTGTGACTATTTTAGAAAAATCAACAGTATTAAATTCAGCCACAGTAGTCATCACATTAGGCCATACTGTTTTTACAGCAACATCTTTTATTTTCATGAACTTTAAAGGTTTTAACAAAGCAGAAGTATAGCTGTTAAAATCAACAAAAAGCGTGACAAACAATGCTGCAGATATAAGATAAGTTACCAATATTGTAATAATACTTTTAACTTTGGACCTTTTAAAGAAATCCTTTATCCCATCAGATAATTTTTCTGGTCCGAACAATGTTTTCTTATAGACAACAATATACGACAAAAACATCAAGCCTATGGTAGCTATAACAAAATCATACATAAAACCCCATCCTGACCAAGCCATAGCAAACAAGCCTGTGAACAAGCCGCCTAAAGCGATATATCCTTTTTGAGCTCTTGCAGATTTAGCATCTAAAGCCTCTATCAACATCCATGCGATAAAAGCTGGAAACAATACATTGTATGCATCGCTGTCTGCAAAACCTGCCGGAGTCCTGCTTAATAAAGCACTATTGACTGCAAAGATTATACTTGCAAATAACCCTCCTACATTTCCTCCAACTTTTCTTGTTACAAAAAAAATAGGTATTATAGTTAATGTTACCAATATCAAAGGCATATAAAAAGCAGCACCCATAAGATCTAAAGAAGGGTTAAAAAGATGCATAATCCTGTATATGATTACCATGGCAGCAGGATTCACCAAGAAGCTAGTCACTTTTTTACCTATCCTGCCATTCCTTAAAGTATAAACACTCTTTCCTTCTTCGTTTATCTTATTACCATAATGACCATACTCTATCTTATTCTTTGCCAAACCATACCAATAATAAGGATCTATCGCCAACAGATAAGTTCTTCCATCTTCATCCTGCATCTTTGCTTTATATTGCTGGCTAAGTGCTTCTTTTTGCTGTACTAATTGGTCTTCCTGTTGTTTCATAACATTCTGCATCTCAGCTGTGATAAGGGATTGCTTGTTCTCTGAAGGAAGATTAGGGTATTGCTGATTGATCTTTGTTTCCACTTGGCTTTTGACATAGTTTTCTATACTATTATCTGCCCAATCATCAGTTATAGGAAGATAAGCAGGCTGGATTCTCATAAAAACACTAAAAGACATGGCGATCAATATACATAACAAAGGTATAAACCAAAATCCATGATCCTTTAAAAAGGGCTTGAAGCCTTTATTCTTTCCAATAAATATGTTCTTTATATTTTTAAAATATTTAGTTACATCAATAACCTCTTCATCTGATTTTTTAACATTTTCTTCCATCAAAAACCAACCCCTCATCATCCAATAATATGATAACAAATTATTATCAATATATCAATTATTTTAACCTGAAAAACCACGCAATTTATAAACTTTTTGATTGACGATAAAATACATATCCTATAAATACTATTCAGGAGAATCACATAGCAACAGATATAAGGATTACACCAAACATTATCAAAGCTATGCCTGACCATTTATATCTATTCATAGATTCATTAAGATACTTCTGAGAAAACAAAGCAACCCATACATAACCAGTAGAAACCAAAGGATACAATATAGATACTTCTCCCCCTTTTAATGCTATAATAAATAGTAGGAGAGAAAAACCATAAAAGAATACACCTAAAAATAGATTATAGTTCTTATGGATATTTGACAACTTTAAATCTGCTGTACCTTTTTTGATGAATATTGGACCTAATGCTCCTATCAAGGCACAAACCAATACCAATCCTACTGACCATAATTCTACAGCCATCATACCACATCCACATATTGCAATGTCTTATCTTTTTTTCTGCTTCCATAAGTCACCAGATAGATTCCAGAGATTATGATAAATATAGCCAATATCTTGAATATATTCAAGCTTTCACCCAAAAAAAAATACGATAAAATCAACACCCACACATAACTTGTCGCGAATATAGGATACAAAGCTGTTACTTCTCCTCCGCTGAAAGCTACTATGAGCAGCATAGCACCAAGCATATAAAGCACTATGCCTGCAATAAGATTATAATTAGTAAATAATGAAACCATATCAAATCTCAACACATTTGAACCATATTTAAGAAAAATCTGCGCTGCCGAAGTCAGGAAAGTACATAATATTACAACAAATATAGCCCAAGTCTTTGTTTCTGACATAATTATAACAATATCAGAAAGACTTTATAAAATTTTTTATGAAATAAGCGAATCTTGGCTCATTCAACAGTAATCTAGAAGATAGTGCAAATACATTATCTCTGCTTGTTTCAGACAATATTTTCCTTATCCTCTTTTGAGACATCAATCTGATCAGACGATCATAATCCTTATTATAGAATGAATTAAGCATTTTTCTTATCTTAAGATGCAGCCCAAGCTCAAAACCTAAATCCTTTTTCCATAACGTTTGATAATCCTTTTCTTTAGATATAGCTTTAGACAAACATCTTGCAGCAGTTAATCCTTGTAAGATGCCTCCTCCTGTTGTTGCCTTAACCTGGCAAGCAGCATCCCCTAAAAGATAAGAATTATCCTTTTGCGTCCTCATATGAGGATTATATATAGGTATAAGCCCTGCTTGATATTCAATCACCTTTGCCTTATCGAACCTTTTCAAAAAAGCATCAAAGTTATTCTTAACACCAAAGCTTCCAGCCATGCCTACCCTAGAGACTTTATCAGATTCAGGCACTTGCCATCCAAAGAACCCAGGAAACTTTTTATTATCAAAAAAAACACAAAATTCTTCTGGATTAGAATCATATTTTATCCTTGCCTGCATTCCTAGGATAAACTTCCTATTGCCATACATCCTGAAATCTTTTGCAACACTGGAATTTGGTCCGTCTGCTCCTATAAGCTTATCATACTTTAATTTATTTCCACCTGAAAAAAAAATATTATCGTGCTTATGGCCTACATATTTATGGCTTAAATAAATTCTTGTTCCTGAAGCTTCTGCTGAATCTGATAAAAAATTATCAAATCTGGTCCTATCTACTACATATTCCTCTGCAGGAAACACAACATAATTTCCATCTGGAGAAAATATCCTGATCTTTTTTATCTTGTTTATTACAAAAGAATCTAGCTCAGATCTTTTAAAAAATTTTTTTATTTCTTTCGTGATTATTCCTGTACATTGCACAGGCATTCCGATTTCCTTATGCTCTTCAAACAGTTTAACATCAAATCCTTTATCAGAAAGAATTTTAGAACAATAAGCTCCAGCAGGTCCTGCTCCTATGATAGACACCATCATCAAAATTCTTTATCTATCTTCTTATATTTAGTAACCTTGCTCCATGGTTCAGGCATAGTAGATGACTTCTTCCTTCTTGTCTTTTTTGAAACTGACTTTTCTGTGCTGGATTTTTTGGATGATGGCCTTTCTGATTTTTTAGGTTTTGTCTTTTTTTTCTTTTCAGCAGCAGGTTTATTTTTAGTTTTTATCTCTTTTTTTTCTTTGGTTACATCAGACGATTTTTGTGATGATTTGACAAGCTTATCTTTGTCTTTATTCACTATTTTGTTTTGTTTTTTCGGCTCATCAACATCCTCGATCTCTACAAAGAAATTTACTACGCCTTTAAAAAATGATTTAAGATGATTCTTTTTGGGTTTATTGTTTTTTTCAGGGTTTTTTTTCTCGGGTTTTTCTTCTTTCTTACTACTTTTTTCTTCTTCTTTCTTATTTGAAGTATTTTTTGAATCGTCATCAAAATCGAAAAAGAATCGCGCTATACTCTTTAAAATATCCTTCATTTTCCTTTCACCAACTCTTCTTTTTTTTTGTTCTTGTTTCTTTTTTGTTCTTTTTTCTTTTTTGTTTTGTTTCTTTTTTGTTTTGTTTCTTTTTTCAGTTTTTGATCTGTTTTTAAATTTTTTGAAAAATATTGTATTAAGAAATCCTTTTTGTGTTTTACCAGTATTGGTTTTTATTTTTTTTCTTCTCTGATCAGATCTTTCCTTCAATTGGGTCATATCATTTCCTGGTTTCTCTGCACCCTTATTTTTTTTAGAAAGCTCAGATACTTTTACTATAATTATCAATACTGCCAATATGCCCAAACCTAATAATATATAATTCTTATATGTTATCAATACTGCTTTTATCCAAAAAAATAATAAAGAAATTCCTGATTTGGATTTACTGTAAGATATAGCAGAGTATTTTTTAAATCCTGAATAAGCTTTTGCTGAATTTGTTTTTATCGCACTTTTTGTACTGTTCAACAAAGCCATAAACTTTGAGGTTTCGTTGGCTTTATTCCTTGTTTTCAGGACATTATTATCTATATCCTGCTTAATCCTACTGCCATTATCATCAACACGACCTTCAGCCTTTTCATCATCTGTATCTGTCTTATTCTTTAACCTGTCCATCTTTTCCAGAATTTTTCTGACAGCGCTTTTCTTTGTATCATCTAAAGAATCTATCTCGCTCTCATTCATATCTTCAGAATTAATGTCTGAAACATCAGCGCCTATCTCGTCAGTTTTATCCGCAGAAACATTAAAGGATTTAAAAAAAGAAACACTATCCATATTAAATCTACTTAAATTAACGTTGCTGAAATTGCCTAAAATGCCTGTTTTGGATACATAATAGAACATTCCAAAAATAACAAGCAATATCAAAATAAGTACTACCGCATATTTAAAGAAAGGTTTTAATCTATACTGTTGTTCTTTTGCTTTATCTTTTCCCGTATCCTGCTTTTTCAGCTTATTTTCAGCTTTTTTCTTAATACTTTTAACCTTTTTCTGTTTTCTCTTTTTGTTGGTCTTATCCTTAACAATATGTTTTACATCATCGGTCCTTCTTCCGTTATAATTCACTAAAAATAAGATAAAACCAAACAACACTAAACAAGCTCCTCCGAAAAGAATAATATAATAATAGATGTTTTTATTAGAATCATCATATATCCTTATACTATAATCCTCTATGTACGATTGGCTATTTTCTAAAGCCACTGCTTTAAAAGACACCTTATATTTTCCTGTCGTTTCAACAAGATAATCAAAAGATACGTTGAAACCAGAGTTTGGTTGCAAAGTGATCCTATTTATCTTAAGATCTATCATTTCCTGAGGAAAAGCGTATATCTCATACATTGTTGTCATATATCCAGAATTTCTTATCTCTATAGAACTGGAGATTCTTTTACTGGTTAAATTATGCTTTCTGTTCCTTAATATCAGATCTGCTTTCCTACATCTATCTGCTTTGATCAGATCAACACCTGTTTTGTTCTTATATATTAAACCTGATTTTTCAGAAATAGCTTTGATCTCTATATCATATTTATCTTTTTTACAAGGATTATCTACATTAACATCATATGTTATCTCGTTTCCTCCGCTTATATCTACACTGCCTTCCTGAAGGCTTAGATTGACTTTCTTATTGCCTGCTTTTATACTATAGTTAAAAGCATCATCTATAGTTCCTTTATTCTTCAAAGTAACTTCATATGGCTGCCTTTCACATGCACAAGAAGCAATATTGGGCTTTACATCAATCTTTAGATCATAGCAATGAGCAGGATATAAGATAAAAGACTTATTTGCTTTAAGTTCTCCGTATTCTGTTTCAATCTCTACAGTTATCTCTTCAGGCTTAGCGTTCTTAGGAGGATTTACAGTAATATTTTCAATTACAACACTTGTTCTTGCCTTCAAAAACACTTGTTTTACTGTCTGTTCAGCCCAATCAGGGCCTTTTATCCTAATATTGAAATAATTATCAGCATCAGCATAATTCGCAAGTGTAAAATCAACATTTGAATCCACCAACTTACATTTCTCTTGATCCTTTGTAGATATAGAAAAATCATAACAAGGACTTATATTCAAGAAAATAGGTAATTTTGTGACTATGCCACTAGCTTCAGCTTCTGTGAATAGGTTTAAATAATGCTCTCCATAAAGCTCAGAAGGAAGCTGCAGATAAACATATACATCAAGCTTGCCGTTTGGATCTAAAATAAAATTATTAGAACTGAACGTAAGCGCACCCATATCCTTATCTGTATAAAAAGAATATTTTTCATCAAAAGAACCAGTATTTTCAACATTTATAGGAAAGCTTATCGTCCTTCCTGGACAGGTATTTATCTCGCTGTACTCTGTTGTTGTTTTTGAGTTCACACATTTATCGATTACAATATCCTGCTCTAATCTTTTCACAATATTCTCTTCTGACTTTACTCTTGTTATAAGATCATATGAGCCTTTTATACCTATAGGAGAAGTTACATATACATAAACAACAGCGCTTTCTCCAGGAGCAAGAATAAAATTATTAGGGATAGCTATAGCCCATTCACCTGCATTTCCTTCATGCATTATCTCATAAGAATGTGCAAACAAACCAGTGTTCTGTACAAACAAAGTATCTACATGATTTAGATTATACTCACAAGAGAATATATTTTGTTTATAACTAACAACATTAAAATCTTCAGCAGCGACACTGAAAGCTAGAATGATAAACATTATCGAATATAGGAATAACTTTTTAACGCGCATTATTTAACCCCCTGAACCACTATATTTGCTACTTTGAAATAGATACAACTATTTAAAGATATCTATTTTATAGAATATATTATAATTATTATACAATAGAACATATTAAAAATAAAAATATCAGATGAATATTATTAAAAAATATCAGAAAAATAAAATAAAAAAAATAATAAAAAAGACTTAATAGTAAGTCTGTCCTGCTTCTAAATCTTCGTCTTCATCATCTGCTTTAAGTCTGTTAAAGCCGATTATCAAACCTAAGATAACCAAAAGCACAACCAAAACAACTAGACCTATTTCTAGTCCTTTCTTAACTTTATCCCAGCTTCCTGCTTTAGCTGATTCAACAACATTAGCTTTTAGGCTGATTGTTTTCAAAGTATTCTCACCAGACTTAACTGATAAACTGAAAACTTGTTCGCCTGCTTGAGCTTCTTCGCTCGCGCTAACGTATATGTAAGCAGCTTCTGCTTGATTAGGACCTACAACCAAATGATTGCTTGGACTTATTCTAACTGAAGCCCATTCACCTGCTTCTGCATTTATTGTGAATGTTTTTGAAGTGCTTCCTGTATTGCTTATTGTCAAAGGATAGATAGCTCCACCTTTACCTTTTGCAATGTCTTGTGGTGTCTCAGCAACTGATAAGATTATTTGCTGTGAACTTGTTGAAGCTTCTTGAGCAGCAGCATCTGATTCAACTTTTATAGTGAATTCTTTTGTAGATGTTTCATAACCTTCGTCAAATTCTACACTTGCGATAGCTGTATATTCACCAGCTTTTACGCTTTTTGGTATCCTCATCAATAGCTCTTCGCTTGTTTTAGTTTCATCAGCTTCTATCTCGTCGATATATTCTGATGCTCTAATACCAAGCTCTGGGATTGACATCTTAACCTTGATGCCATCTTCGTCTTTTTCACCGATGTTCTTGATCCTTACTGTTGACAATAAAGCTCTACCAGCTTTTACTGTTCCTTCAGGACTAAATACAACATCCTTGATGTTTAAAGCGTGTCTTTGACTTCCAACTTTAAGATTGAATTCTTTCTCTGTTGATTCTCCATTTCTGTCAACCACATAAAATCTTAGTTTGTAGTTGTCTTTATCCAATTTTGTCGGAAGATCTATAGTGAATGTTTTCTTGTAAGTCAGACCATTTTCCAAATCGAAAATATGTGCTGAATCTGATGTTTTCTCATGATCACTATACTCGTAACCTGCGATAAATGCTCTCAATTCTACATTTGATGCATCTCCTGTCGCAGTCATTTTGGTTTTGATTTCAAGTGCGTCTCCTCTTTCTACATATAGAGTTTCTCCGCTTGAAACCTCATCACCGTTGATCTTTACTTCGTCTACGCTAACAGGAACAGCTGTTGCTATACCTGTCATTGCAATCAAAGTAAGTACTAAAACCGCAATCACACTGAATGATTTGATTCCTTTCATTTTTTGATCCCTCCATGTTTGATCGTTATTTCATTTGTATTATTGACGTGTAAGTCAAGCATACTTATAAACCTTTCGGTTTTTTAGTATGATTGAGTAGTTACACACAATAACTGTGTTTGAGTGTTTATTGGATTACCCTAATAAACCTATGTTTAGTCCTAAGGTGTTCTCCACCCTGACTAATCTTAAACCTGACCATATACTCTTCTCCTGACACTGCATACTCAGGTATCTCTAACAATAGCTGTTTGTAAACTTCGTCGTCTTCGTCTATGTCAAAAGGTCCAACACTTCTCCACACTGCCAGTTCAGGAATTATCGCTTTTATTTTCACGTCTTCCATATCGCAGTCTCCTGTATTCGCAAGCTTAAAATTATACTTGACATAATCTCCAGGTAATGCGAATTCACTATTTACTGATGTAATCCTTGCAAAAGTCACTTCTTTATCCTTTTTTTCTGGAGCTGGTGCAGGTGTGTCTTTTTCTGTTATTGTAGCTGTAGTCATATCTGTTTTGTTAAGTCCATCTACATCAATCACTGTCAATTTAACCGTATAAGTTCCTGCTTGAGTATATGTGTGAGTAGGATTCTCTCCTGAACCCGTACTGCCGTCGCCAAATTCCCATTTATACTGAAGTCCATCTTCATCATCACTAGAATCTGTTCCATCAAATCCCAATGATTCATTGACATATCCAGTATAAGGCCCTCCTGCAACTGCAGTAGGTATGCCGTTTACGATTATCTTAACACTATCTGTGTCGCTTGATCCATACTCATCTGTTACAGTCAACACAACAGTATAGTTGCCGTATTCTGTGAAATTATGTGTAGGATTAACTACACCCAGAATTGTACCGTCTCCAAAATCCCATGAAAATGTTAAACTATCTCCATCAGGATCAGATGAACCAGAACTATCAAACTGCACTTCATCGTTAACACTTACTGTTTGATCATTACCAGCATCTGCTACCGGAGCATTATTTTCAACAGATACGCTGATAGATATAGTATCAGTACTTGATGAACCATGCTCGTCTGTAACATTCAATGTAACAGTATATGTGCCTGATGTTGAATATGAATGAGCTGCAAGCAATCCTGTCGCACTATTGCCGTCTCCAAAATCCCATGAAAATGTTAAACTATCTCCATCTGGATCATATGATAATCCTGCATTGAATGAGATTGATTCTCCAACTTCAACGCTTGTCTCATCTGAAGATGCATCTGCTATAGGTGCTTGGTTTGCAACTGTAAATGACCAACATCTTGTATAAGTATTGCCGCTTGTATCTGAAACTCTTAAACTTGCTTCATGCTCTCCAAAGTCAAGATTTTCTACAGGAGTATAGCTTACAACACTGCTATTAAGATTATGTGCAACAACTGCACCATCAAGAGTCAATTCAATTGAATCTCCATCTATTCCAACATTGTCGCTAACTTCTGCTGAGATAAGAGGTGTTCTGTCATATACAGTAGCACCTTGTGTAGGCACCATATTTGATACAACAGGGTATTCTGTATCCTCATCTGAAAGAGCCATTATTCTAATCTGCTTAACTTTGTCATCATTAAGATCATACATATAAGCAGTTTTATATTCTCCTTGTTCTACTGTAAATGACCAGAGATTGTAATCTGCAAAGAATACGCCTTCTGTAATGAAACCACCTGTTTCTAGTTCGCATGTTCCTGCTGCAGTATTACAATTACCTATATCTGCGTCTACAAACATCAGAGCTTCTTCTGTCCCATAACCTTCTGCTTCATATGTTATTGAAAAAACTTGATTTGTTGAAACAGTGAATTCAGGAGCTGAACCAGTTTTTGTGTCTCTTCCTACAGTAACAGTTATAGAGTCTAACTCATCATCTGTTTCCTCATCAACCGCCCATGTCTTGTATGTAAAACTACTCATACCTGCCTTTTGAAGCTCTGCTTCATAGCCTACAGCTTCATCAACAGGATCATATAAGAATACTCTTCCTACACCATCTTTCATAAAAGTACATTCAAAAAAATCTCCGTCTTTTACACATGATGTAGAATAGCCGTCTTCATTTTCCGCCAATGTACATGTAGTAGCTGATTCATCACAAGTAGATAATCTCTTATCCATATATATCTGCGTTGATTTTGATGTATATCCTGATTTGCTAAAATCTATCTGATATAACTTATCAGTAGGCAGTATGAAATTAGCAAGACTATCTGCAGTCTTTGTAACTGAACCAACCTTAACTGTAACATCGCTCAAAGTATCTTTTGATTGAATATCAGATGCAAAAGCCGTAAAGAAGTACTCATAAGTATTTCCGTCTTCATTAAGATTGTTTACTTTCATCACTGTCTTATCAAGGTCATCAACTACAAAATAACCAGTGTCTCCTTGACCGTCATCAACTTCACAGTTCCAGAAATCGTTAGCGCCAAAAAATTCACATGTTGTTGTAAATCCGTTGCTTTCTAACTCTACCGGCGATTGTGCTGAATCTAATGACACTAATCCGCTGTCAAAATATAATGCGTCTGTATCAGCACCGTATCCGCTCGCTGAATAAGTGATAAAGTACAAAGTATTTCCATCAACAGTAAAAGTAGCTACATCTCCAGCATCCTTTTCACTTACTGCTTGAGTGTAAGCATTCAACATGATCACATGGGAATTGTTGATTGACAAATTAGTATCAACATCAATTACCATTGTCTTGAACGTTAACCCTAATACAGGTAATGAAAATACCAAAATCATTATCGTAAAAATAAAAGGTAATTTTTTCATTTTGTTTTCCTCCTCTACGTTTTTTATGCATTCCTCATATTTAGGAAATAATTGATATTCTTGTTAACATCATTGCTGTCTTTATCGAACTGATCAACTTCAGGATTGCTTTGGTTTTTCATAGAGAATCCTGCAATGTCGTTCTCAAAAGTGTTGGATGAATCATGTGCAGATGTTGCACTTGAGCCTCCGCCTGAACTGCCGCCACTGCCGCCGCCAAGTAAAGCAGCCAGCAAAGCGATTCCGCCGACAACTCCAACAGCTTTTCCAGCACCGCCCATACTATCAAGAGCACTTGCTGATGTTCTGTTAAGTACAGCTTCTTCGATTGAATTCATAGCATTATCCAATGAACTGTATTTACCGTTGAATTCGCCATCCTTGATTCCGCCCTGCATAGATACTACATATTTATCTCCGCTTGTTGTAATTGAACCTTCAATGCTTCCTCTTTTCCTTTGGAAAGTGAAGTTTCCGGTTTCATCAACACTAGGCTTTAATCCTTCAACATTAAGATCATTTAATCTTGAGACAGCGCTATCTAGACTAGTATTTTGTAATTCTCTGTCCATATAAGCATCTCTTCTGTTTTCTTTTGCTTCATCTATCTTATCCATAGCCTTTTCAGCTGCTTTCTGTGTGTCTGTTTTCTGAACATTATTATCCTCACCAGCGATCTTTGTTCCAAGATCCTTCTCTAGCTGTTTGATAACCTTATCTTGAGCGTTCTGAGCTTCATTAGAAACATATGATTCTTTGAACTCAGACTTAGGCATGCTTGTATAAACAGGCTTAGCCAATGGATTTAACTTATTCAATGTTCCCAATCCAGGTTTACCGTCAACATGAGCACCTAAAGCTTTCTGAAGGTTTTCATATGATAATTTAGGATTATCCTCCTGCTTATTGAACTGTAATCCTCCTTCTTGAGCAAAATCTGTCATCTTCCAAAAAGTTGCAAGATATTTTGCTCCTTGTTCTGTGCTTACACTCTTTGCCAAAGCATCTATATGTCTGCTTCCTTTTGGCTGTTTTTCCAAAGCATCGTACAGATCCCTAACATCCTCGATAAAAGGGCTTGTTGAACTCATCGCAGATTGAGCGATATTTTCAACATCTGCATTAGACATTGTTTTCTCCAAAGTATTATCATTACTTGAGTAGTTAGAATTAGCCTTAGCCATCTTAACTAATCTATTCAATGTCTTTACTCCTGCTAAACCGTCTGATTTCAATCCTAACTCTTTTTGGATCTCTTTTGTATCTTTTCCATTGAATCCAGCCAAGTCAACCAATTTATTATAAGTAGATTCAACTGTAGAGTCATGAGGCAAAGATTCTACATTCTTGCTTCCGCTTTTCTGGCTTTTTATTGTTCTGTAAGTATAACCTACGTCTTCTGTCAATTGTTCATCAAAAGTCAATTGTTCATCAAAACCGCTGCTTTCAACCTTAGCTTCAAGATTTGAAGCAGGATTTCTTGATATTTTGACTGACTTCATACTTGATTTTTTTACAGAAGGTTTTTGTGCTTTAAGATTACTGTATACTTTTTTAGCGTCAGGATTCAATCTGTTCAGTGTCTTAGTCCCTGCTAAACCGTCTTGTTTCAAACCATAATGTTTTTGTATATCTTTTACGCTCCACCCTTCCATGCCAGCATACTTTTTCATCATCTCAAATGTTTGTTTATATTCTCCATCTAAAGCATTAACATTTCTGCTTCCGCTTTGTTGAGATTTAATTTCAGAATAAAGATCCCTCACCTTTTGAGTCATCTCATTAGCTGCTAGATGATAATCAGGCTCAAAGTTGCTTAATTTATGATCATTTGATTTCTCAACAACCCTTTTAAGGAATTCCATGTATTTTCTTCCTATTTCTTTATTAGCTTTTACCTCTAAAGAAGAAACAGGCACATTTCCAAGCATCTCAGTATCATAAAATGAAACATTGTTGCCGTCTATACTGAAATCTGTAAATTCGTAATCTGTTGATTTATTATCATCTTGTCTATAACCGTCAAAACCAGTCTCTATATGAGAAAGTGATTTAGTGTCTCCTACTCCTTTAAGATAAGCTTTTGTCTGAGCCACTAGAGCGTCATATTTTCCTGTTTTTTCTATATCTATAAGTTTTTTATTCTCTGCAGCACTTGCATCTGTTGGAGACATCATCTTAGCTACAGTCATAAGACCATATCCAAGAGTCGCCATTCCAGCGGTTGCTCCCGCAGTTCTTATATTAGGATTGAATACTTCTTCGTTAGCTTTTGAAATTGGATTACCCCATACCATTTTTTAACATCCTCCGTGTGTTATTTCTATTTATCGTGTTTCCCCTCTTTGAATTATGAATAATCATCACTAAATAGTGCTTTTCTACCCTGTAAAGTGACAAATATATTTAAAGCTTACTGATTTTTTCATTTATGAATAGTAACTAAATAGTGTTTTGACAAAGATTTGTCATTGCTATTTAAAATAATTTATATGATTTAAAACACATATTGTCTTAATAACATACCCTGTCAAAATATCTAAATTTCAACCAAGCCCATTTCTTTTTCGCACTTGGAAGTATAGTTGTTACGCAATTCTCTATGGACTTAGACAATCGACCTTCTTTTGCATTCTTTAAAAATATCTCTGACCAATTGGATGAATTAGCTTTATTGAAAGTATCCTTATCCTCTACAACATAATCTAACCCATTAGGCTCAAATCCCAATCTATTCTTCACAAGAGTGTTTAACTCCTCGCGATAATCTCGCCAAGACTTTTTTTCTTTAGGATCTTTCCTGTTCAATATCATAAAAGTATGAAGATTATTTCTATAGGATATTTTTTCAATAATTTTGATCCTATTTGTCCTGAAAATATCATCATCATAAGCATCACATATATCAGGATTATCCTTTACAAAATGGGAAGTTAATTCATTAAAATACATCTTTGCACCGCAAAAATAATTAAGCAAAGATTTATGATGATTTTCTGAGATGCCATAATAATTTAAATGCTCTTGATATTTCTTAGCTAATTCTTTCTGTCTAGAATTCCTTAAATTATCTTTAGACTCAAAATCAGCAACCCTATTTAACTTTGCACCAGCCCTTAACATATCGCAGGAAGATATCATGTTTTTTATATCTGAAGCCACGTCTATGGACTTTTTTTCTTTTCTGACAGCACCCATAAAGTGAGATATCGAAGAATATTCCAGTTCAAGCCTTTTCGCTAGAAGATCGGAATTATCATTAATCACATCATCTCCATGAAACAGATAACCTTGCTCTTCAAGTTCTTTCATGATAGTCTTATAGTTTACAGATTCATCCTGCACATAGAAAAATTTTGAAAGTTTTCCCATTATATCATTAAAAGCCTCAGGATCTTTTTGCGATATCTCTTTCAGATCATCTATCTTCAAAATATCTTTATGGTTGAAATCCATCTCATAAGCAAGATAGGTCAATATACCTAATGTTTTGAAACCTTGTTTCTTTAGACTAGTATAAACTTCATCCAAATAATATCCTAACAAAGATTTATCTATAGAGTGTTTTATAGTTGAAGGAGTATATCCTAAACCCCTATATATCTGCACAATATCATCTTCCTTCATACCTCTTTTTGACAAAACTTTTGTCATTGATTTAAGTATGTTCTTATGTGTTATTTTATTTATTTTTGATTTGGTCAATTCTTCTATACTTCCTAAATAATCCATGCTGCACAAATAAGGATCAGATTTCAAAGACTTCATCTTTTTTAAAACGTGATCGCAAAGATCCTCTCCTTCGTCTTTCTTGTTCAACGAATTAAGCATCCCGTATAAGACATGTTTTGCATTAAAACCACCATCCAAAGCTTGCTGCATAGTAAGTTCATAATTTTTTAAAGAGATGGATTCCAATGCAGCTACAGCACCATCCTTTGACGGCACAGAATCATTTACGACGACTATGGCGGCATCAGAAAATGAACTTAGATCATTAAGTTTATTAGATCCTGCACCATTATCTATTATTACAAAGTCGTATCCTAATTTAGAGGAAGCATAGCTCAATACTTTTGAAATTTTTCTTAAACCCATGGAATTCTTTTCATCTATCTTCACGTTTCCTGCTAAATCTACATAAGATAGATTATAATTTTTTTGTGAACTGAAAAGACCAAGACATTTTTTTTCTTCTTCAGATACTTTTGCATTGACTATTGAGTTATCACATATTTGTTTAAGGACATTATCCTGGCCAAAATAAGAAATCTCAAGTTCTTCATTAACATCTTCGATAAATTTAGAGACAACATCAGATCTTAAGATAGACTTTATCAAAGGTTCTTTGGGGATATTTTTAACTATACTGCTAAGTATTTTCTTATAGTTGGATTTACCTTTAAAATTCTCTATAACAGATGACCTGCTTTTGAAATCATAGATTACATATTCCATCACTGCACCAGTTATCTCTTTTGAATAATCAGGCATCTTATCGTAAATAATATTTCCTATAACGTTCCTAACAGAGTAATCATCAGAAAAATCAACACCTGCCTTATTACCTATAGATACATCAAGAGTGATTCCGTCTTTATTAAAAGACTTATAAATTTCTTTAAAACCTTTAAGACCACAAGACCATAGAACATCAATAGCTGAATCAAGATACTCTGAAACAGCACTCTTGACTAAATTTTTCTTATTTAGCATATATCTTTCATTCTCAACCATATTCAATATAGCTTTATTATCATTATTCTGTTTTCCAAAGAGATGATGTATATTATTCTGTCCACCATGATCTGCATCTACAAGAAGAACCTTATAATTATTTTTATCCAATGCAAGCCTTCTTGCAGTAACTCCTGCAATAGTTGTCTTTCCAACACCCCCTTTTCCACTCGTAAAACTCCATACTATAGAAGGTTTAAATCTCTGATTATAATGTTCTGTCAGACAATCATTTAGCAAAGAAAACTCCCTTTTCTCAGGATTGTGTACAAGTTTTGCAGAAATTCTTTTTTTCTCAGATTTTTTTTGTTTTTCAGAAGTTGTATTGAAAATAATTATTTCCTCAGTATCTTTCTTTAATCTAGATTCTAAGTCTATTGCTGCGCTGCTGTTTCCTGTCTTTGTTACTGCTGAATATTCCATCTTTACCATCTTTGTTAAATTCTAGACTTATTTAAATATAACTGATTTAGTCATTTAATAGTGATTACTTGCCAACAAGCCGCTATCAGACACAGGGTACCTGATCAATTGATCATACTCTTCTCTGGCAAACCTATCTAAAGCCATATTAACTGCTTTAGCAACTTTAGTCATATATACAGCATTTGTTGAATTTCTTTCATCTATATTGTCGTATTCCACCAACACAGACACAGGCAAAGGATTGAATATCATCTGTATAGAATCATCCCTTCCTATAACTCCTGGCTTAGCGCTTTCTATACCTTGATTATATGCTTCCTCTGTAATATACAAAGCCAGTTTCTTTGAAAGTTCGAGCTGCCTGTTCTTGAAACTTGCATAACCATAATCTCCACACTCATATTCCCTTGGAACATAAACCTTGAATCTTCGTCCATTCATAGAGTCATAATGCGTTTCAATAAATATATGGCCTGCACTATTCTGAATAGTTCGACCTTTACTTTCCTTTTTTCCAAGCGAAAATATAATTCCTGATCTTACAGACTTATATTTCGCTTTTCGCGTATTTCCGTCGATACAATCTAAGAAATCAGACAAATAAGGACTGTTTATATCATACTCATCAGGATACAAAGACTCTCCCCAGGTCACCTTAAATCTATTTAATATCCAGGGAGCATAGTTCAAAAGAGTGTTATAATCATGCGATTTCATAAGTTTAGGCTTGAAAGAAGAATTTTTTTCAAGTTCCTGGCATATTATTTTCGCAGCAACAGGAGTTAAATCAGTCTCCCCCAGACCTTTATAAACCGCACCCTCATTAAATTTTCTTCCGTCTCTAAATCTTCCTCCTAAATGGCCGGCATTTACTACAACCCTTAATTTATTATCTTTTGCAATAAAATCATTATCTCTGAAAAAAGTAGTATCTATGGATCTTTCATGGAGAGAAATATATTTCTTAAAATCTTTTTCAGAAAGCTGCTCAAGTTTACGTACTTTTTTCAGCTGCTTGTTCTTTATCTCAAAAACATCTTTTCCAGAACCAGACAAAAAAGACTTGATATTATCCATATTACGGTAGCCGAAACAAAGAGAAGCACCTACTAAAAAACTTACTGCAGAATATTTAAGAACATTTTTTATGTTTTGATACCGTTTCTTTTTAGCTTCCTTAGTTACTTTCTCCTCTAATGGATCAAATAAAAAATTGTCCTCTTTATTTCCAGACAAATCAGATCACCTTAAAAATTAGGTTTTATTCCAAAGGCATCTTCAAAAGCTTCTGCAGCTGCATTATATTCAGAAGAATTAAAACCAAACTTAGTTCTTACTTCTCCTAGTTCATCATGAGCAGGTGCATAAGGCATACCAGTAAATTGCGACAGGTATTTGTCAGCAAGATCAACCTTTGAAGCTTCTTTTTTAACAGTTTCTAGCTTCTTATTCTGCTCAGCGATCATTGCATCCGCACTTTCAAGAAGATTATTAGCTTCTTTTAATTTAGCATCAGCTTCTATGACATAAGCTTTTGCATCATGGGCATTATCTGAGTAAAATAACTTAGGCATAGCAAACATACCTCCTGCTGCAATTGCAAGCGCTGCAACTCCTGCTGCAAGACCAACTTTGTTTGCATCAAACCATTCTCCTATCTCTCTCATCCTATAAGATTGTGTTCCTGCAGTATACTCCTTGTTATCTAATTTCCTACTGTTTTTTTCTATCTGAGAAACTAAATTAGGAATCTCATCTTTTGCTTGTTCTAAAGATAGATTTTTGGTTTCCATCACATCAGCTATTGTTCTAAGATAAGCTTCTTTATTCGTCAAACCTTTAAGACCAAAATTCTTAAACAGAAGCCAGCCTGCTTTCATAGGTTGCTTTTCATTAACCTTATCCAAAGCACCGATCTGTTCATATTTAGAATCCAAAGTTTCGTCCAATGAAGAAGATATATTTGCAAATTTGATATATTTCAATAAGAAGTCTTTAACTCCTGCAGCAAATTCTTGTTTACTGCCATTTTCCTGTATTAAAGGAGAATAATCATTATCACCTAATATGTTCTTTAAAGTTCTAGGATCATTCAATATGCTGTTTTTATCTTCATTCAATGAATCATAAAATCTTTTGATAGTCTTTGTTCCATCACGTATGCTTTTTATACCATTATCTGAATTTTGCGTCTTATTTATCTGTGTAAGCAGTTTATTGGAAAGATATTCTGCAATCTTATCATCATCCAAAACACTATCTAGCGTATCCCTTACTAAGCCATCAATTTGATTCATTAAAATCATCCTCCGTGAATATTATAGTATTGTATCTGTCAAATGTTAGACATATTTAAATGTTACTGAATTTCTTACTTAACAGTGACAATGTACGAATATGTTGTGCTTGTTTCTCATCTAACCGATAAAAACAAGATCATTTTTTATCTGTTCAATATCATCTGGCTGAAGTATCTTGAACTTATCCAGATCATCATCTGTGAATTTACCTGAATTTTTATCAAACAACTTCATAAACAATTCAAGCTCAGATCTCATGCCTTTTGTTTCAAGCACATGATCAGCACAGTCTTCAATATTAAACACTTCCCGAACATACTTGTTATTTCTCAGACTTTTGTCAACAAAATCCTGTCTTATCTTATTTGATCTTTCACCATTACCAAATAAGCTAAATTTATCTCTTAAAGACAAACTATCGGCAAACTTTTTATCTCTACACATAATTTCATCGACGCTTACTATCTTTTTAGGATAATAAGCAGCTTCTATCTGCTCAAACAATTCATCCTTTTCAGATTCTTTATTCAAAGGAAGCCTCATAAACTTTAACCTCTTATTATAATAAGTATCAGCAAAAGCATCTAATCCTGAACTAGGAAACAACATACCCAAAGATAGTTTATTGATAAAATATTTAGATTTATCAAATATGTTCATATTAGCCAGAACATCACCTATAAAATCCTTATCAGCTCTCATATACTCTTCTCTATCAAAACTTTTCTTATCGACCATTACCTGCACTAAAGAAGCATCATCTTTAGCAAATCTTCTTCTTATCCTGTTCATAACTATATTCTCTAAAATGTTTCTTTCTTCCATATTTTTGTGATTCATGATAAGTCCTTTTTTAGCCAAGGCTTTATCATAATTATCCAAATAAGATTTAGGCAGATCAATCTTGAAATAATCCTCAAGGACTTTATCTTCAATCCTATCAAACAACAACCCTGAAACAGGAGCACTTGTTTTCCCATAGTCTTTTGCTGAAGATATTTGATGCTTTATTTGATTCATATTCCCCATATGATTTCTCCAATAAAAATCTATAATATTCAACACCCTCTGCTTCAGGTTGGATTGTTCAGAAGGCACTAATGCAGATCTCAAATTATCCCTCATACTTTGAGCATCACTAAAATCTATATCAACCCCATAACTCTGAAGATAATCATCCAAATCCAACAGATCCTTATGTTTAGAATCATGAGATATTCCAAAAGAACCATATAATCTATCTATAAAATGATCAGCATTTTCCGATATCCTTTCGCTTAATTCCTTATCATCACTTCTAAGTATATCATTTCTTATTTCAAAAACCCTTTTCCTATCGCCTTCAAGATAATTTTCAAGCTTTACTTCAGATATAAGATTTGCAAGATTCTTGGACTCCATCTGTTCTCTAAAATTAGCCAAATAATTAAAATTGTCTCCTTTTCTCTGACCAAAGAAAACCTTGTTCAACTCTTTTCCATAAGTATGACCTGATAAAGCTTTTTGACATGATAATATTTTCTGAGAAGAGTCCTTATTTATAAAATCCAACAAAGAATCATCCAAAGAAGAAAAATAATATGTGCTTCCCTGTTGCCCTTGTCTTCCAGTCCTTCCGATAGCTTGCTGTTCAGCACGCTCAAATTTTTGTTTTTCTCCATGTATAACTGTCAAACCAGGTGTTATGTCTTTACTAAAAGTGCTTGAATCTGATGTCTTCAGATCATTGGATATCTTATATGACTCCAATATATCGAAATATTCAAGGTTTTCATTTAACATCTTACCGCTTATACTATTTAAAACATCAGTACAGTCTTTAGAACCTATTACAGGAAGATTCACATTACATCTATCAGGATAAGCATAAACATATCCATTAGTAAGATAAGGATTGTAGTAAGATATAACATTCTCCTTTCCTACCAATCTCTTGATTTTCTTCTCTGCTTTTTTCATATCTTTTTTAGAATTCGCAACAAACTCTAAAGGCTGTCCTTTTTCATATATTACAATCCTTCCGCTGTTATCAATCTCAGAATAAGAGTCTATAACAGCAAGACCCTTCTTATTACAGGATAAGTTTATCGCTGATAAAATATTATCCAATAAAAAATTGTGCTCCTCTTTATCCAGAGTTTCAACATCTAATTTCTGACCTGATCTTTTTGCGATAATATAACCTCTGCCTTTTTCTTCATGATCATTAAAAAAAGACGCAAAAAAATCAAGATTTTCGTCTGTTAAACTGGTCTCTAAATTCTGTGAAGACTTATTAAAAATAAGATTGTCGTATTGCACCAAGCCTTTTTTCTTTACAGTACACCTATTCTCATCAACCAATACAGAATCGCTTGTTCTCAAAAAAACAGAAGTTCCTTCATTATAGCTGCCAATAGACTGTCTAACTATATTGTCTATTACAGAGTCAGCATAAGCACTATTGTCAACAGGTATATCTATAGCCCTTCCACCCATATTTGTTGCTACGGTAATCTCTTTAGCCATACCTGCTTTTTTCACAATATTCTTCTTATATCCATAAGGATCGTCTGAATTTTGAGCTTTAAAGTCAGTAAATAGATTTAATTTATCCTTATCAACACCATCCATATCTTTTATTCTATTGTAAATTTCTAAAGATAATTTATCGGATTCACAAATTATAAGACAAGGATTACTGTCAAGATTAGTCTCTTTGACTTTCTCTATTATATTATCTATCTTTTCATTTTTAGTGGCATATAGTTTCTCAGGATGATGTACTCTAATATCAGGAAAATGAGTAGGAACATCAACAGTTTCTTTATTAAAAATCTGATATGACGCTTTATTTGAAGGTGTTCCTGTCTGGCCTGAAAACTTGTCATATAATCCTAACAAATAATGAACCATAATCTTAGTAGCAGGTTCTGTTTCTTTGTTCAATACTCTTCCAAAAACTTTAGCTTCTAAAGCCTGGTTCATACCTTCTGAATATTTTTGGTTGTCGTGTTTAAACTCTCCCTGAACAGAATCATATATCCTTATCTTAGGAATCCCTTCACTGTCTTCTATTATTCCATAAGTATCCTCCATCAGTTCATTTACTCTTAATGCAAGATCCATCTTCTGTAAAAAATAGGCTTTAGGGATAAAGCTGGGTAGGTTAGCAGATTCGAAAAATTCATTTATACAAGACTGAATCTTATCTGTACCAATTTCAGTCAACATAACATAATTATTAGCTTTATCTGAGATAAAATCTCCACCTTGCATGGCAAAACCAAGATTTCCGATAACAGATCGTATGTCTTTTTTTCCTAAGCTATATACATTTTCTAAAATACCTTTAATGTTTTCTAAAAAATAAACATTAAGATCATTCTTCAGGTTTAAGTCAGTATTGTAATCTTTAACAGACAATTCTGATTCAGTTTTCTTATTGAAAAAACCAATAAAATCTTCTAAAGCAGTTTCACTAAAATTATGCTCAAAATCTATTAGGTTGTAATCTGTTCCATTATCGCCCAACAGTTTTACTATCTGATTGCTTATAGGATCATCTGCGTGTTTAGAATAGAAAAGTATAAGCTCGTTTATGCCTTCCCTTACGCTTTTATTTAGAGCATAATCATCTTTATTAAAATATTTTAAATCTCTTTTTGATTGCCCTAAAAGATTTGCAACATACATTTCAATTTCAGAATTTTCAGGATTCAATTTAACATGATTTATCAAACTCAAAGTCTGAGCGACCATATTTTGAGGTCCATACCTATCAAAAAAATCAACTATATCAAAATCTAATGTGTTAGCATATCCTTTTTTCATGTCAGTATCATATAAATATTGACATATCTCTCCAATCTTAGCAGACATATCAGACATAAAGCTTTTATTTCCATTGTCTATGACAAAAGGTGTAAGACCATTGTCTATGGTTATTTGATCAAACTCATCAACATTAGCATAATTAAAATCCATATTCACAATATCAGTTATATCTTTAGCCAAAGTATTCCTAAGATAAGTGAAAGCTACAGAAGATATATCGCTGAATATAACATCACTGTCTGCAAATATTCTTTTACGTTCTTTATTATCTATATCTTCTCTGTTCAAAGACGATCTTAATCCTAGATAATCAAATAATTTGCTAAAATTATCAAAATCCCTCTGAGAATCATACTCGTTCCTTGTTACCCAATGTGACTGGCCTGCTAAAGCATTAAGGTATATAGGCAAAGCAGATGTCAATGTCTTGCCTTCCCCTGTCCTCATCTTTATAATCTTACCTTGATTTTGCGATATACCTGCTAAAATCTGTTCATCATAATGCTCTAGACCTATTGCTTCTTTAGCACTCATCTGGACAAGCGCATAAGCATCAGGAAGTATTTGTTCAAGAATATTATCTTTTTTCTTAACAAACTGTTTGTATTCTTTGCTGTTATCATCAAATTGTCTTTTGAACAATTTCTTAATAACATCATATCTAGCATCAGAATTTAATTCATCAAAAAATAATTTATCCATATCAGACAAACTATCTTCAACATCAACATATTTTTCAAGTACAGAGTAAAGGTTGCCTCTTACATTATCCTTAAATTCTTGTGTTTTATTCTTTGCAAAATTTTCAAAACCAGAAAGACCGTCCGATAAATTACCCTTTTTCCAACCATCATATTCCTGCTGAATATTCTGTTTTGCTTTTTTTACTTTTTTGACTATTTTTTCCAAGGATTTTACCTGCTTATCATTATACATTTCAAAATTGACATCATTCTCAAAAACAACTTCTCTAACAGCAGGAGCAGAATTAATTCCATAATTTCTCAGGTCTTCCATAAAAAAATAAAGACAATTAAGAACATCTGTAAAGTTTCCATACGTTTCCTTATCTTTAGAAATATCTATCCCATTAAGATAATTGAAAGAATCTCCTGGAATATCAAGTATAGATTTTATAGGAGCAAAAGTTCCTTTAGCCAATTTCTTTGCACCTGAAATAATACCTTTGTTTTTTGTCTCTTTAAGAGATTCAACCAACAAACTGGAACAATAACCAGATCCTGCAGATACAACTGGTGCTGAAATTGCACCCATAATCAATCCAGGCGCACCAAAAGCTGCTGCTCCAAGTATAGTAGATGCTGCAGCAGACGGCAGCGAAACATATTTGCCTATCTCAGATCCTGATTCTCCTCCATTTTTGCCAGCAAAATATTCAGATGACCTTGTACATAACTTAGCGCTATTTTTCAATCCACTGTAAGCGACAGAAGGCACACCAGAAGCTAACCTATATAACATATTTCCAGATAATTTTTTGTTTATAGAACTAGCTAAATCTCCCACATCGCTTGTAAGAATATTCTTTGTTTTGGACAAATAATCTTTCAAAACCATTTATATCACTATATAGTAGATACTATAAACCATAACTAATATATAAATGTTTCTATTTATGACTACTTTATAAGGACAACAAAAACAAAGTGCTTAAAAATTATTTAAAATAAAACATTAAAATCACAATATGAAAAGAATAAGGGAATGATGGGGATGCTGGGATTCGAACCCAGATCCGACGGTTTAGCCTGTTGTAGTTCATCAGCACATAGTGCCTCATCGCTCCAACATCTGGAGCCGACTATTCTAGCCAGGATGTACCTGTCCAACATATATGTTGAAGCAGTTTATACTACATCCCCAAATGATAATTTAAAAGTAAAAAAACATAGGAGGTTTAAAAATTTATTGTAAACTTTAGTTAAAAATATAATAATGCCAATTAAAATATAGCCAGGTTATACTACACCCCCTTGATCTTCCAAGGAAGATATTCATTAGAATCCATAAATGATTTATAAAATTATCCATACTACATCAATCCAAGCCTATGCAAAATCTGATACAGAATTCCTAACGCAAAAACAAGCATCAAAAGCCATCCAAAAAACTTAAGCTTTCCTATCTTATATTCTGGTTCCCTTTCCCCATATTTGACTGCTTTCCAAAAGACAAGGATTAGCAATATACCTTGTATACCTCCTGCTATACTTCCAACAAAATCAATAGTATGTATAAAATTTTTCACACCTAAAAATATTATAATCATAGGTATAAACATTGTCAAAACCCAAGAAATATTTTTATCTAACTGAAGATCATAATTATACACTTCTTTCAGCGCTAATCCTAAAGCTAACAAACTAGTAGTCATAGCAAAGACTGCAAAAATATTTGCTATGATGACCATGTAATTACCATACAACTCTCCTAAACCTATTGTTGCTATGCTTGTTGTACTACTTCCTAAAACACCGACAACAGCAAATGCAAAAATAATGTAAAGCACCATAGGTATAAAGGTCCCATAAAATATCGCTTTTTGCATATATTTTCTATCTGAAGTAAGTATCTCTTTAAGTTCAGGCACTGCAGTACTTCCTAAAAAAGAAAATAATACAACACCATAAGGAATGAATACATTCGTCATATCAAAACTGCCGAGATTAGAAATACTAAAGTGAGAAGATAATAAAGCAATAGAACAGATAATCAAGATTATCGCAAGCATCAGCAGACCAAAATCAAGTTCAGATTCCTTGATAGCTTTTAGCCCTATATAAACAATCATACTTACTATAATCCAATAAAGAAAACTAAACACAAGAGGATTTAATATGCCTGTCATAGCAAACAAGCTTTGTCCTACACCGACAATATAAGCAATCAATGCACCGTAATTCACAAGAAACATAGCAATAAGCATCGTGAATTTACCTTTTTTTCCGAGATATATGCCAGCATATCCTGCTAACTGATGATTACCATTGGTTCTTAAAGTAATCTCTCCAACAGCAAAGTTGACAAGCATCAAAGCAAAACCCAAAAGCAATATTATTGCAACACCTGTCAGAAAACCTGCTTCAGCTACAACAAAAGGTATGCCTAATACACCAGCACCTATTAGTGTGCCCATCAGCGTAGCTATAGCCTGATAAACCTCTTTTTTCGGCATAGACAAAGACATTATGGTTTTAGTTTATAATTATTTTGATTTTAAAGAAAAACTGTACGATTTGAAAATTCTTGCAATTTCTATATTTATTAATTTTGCA